>JAGQOZ010000045.1 GCA_020426955.1 Planctomycetales bacterium | reverse complement strand
ATTGTGGATCAAGCCCCGATGGACTCTTTACTTACGACGGAACTTCAGCAGTCCTAGCATTCCGACAAACAGCATAGCCATGCTGGCAGGTTCGGGTACTGCGGCCACACCACCTCGAGGACCTTTCTCAAAGCCGCCTTCGGTGAACGCAGCTACGAAGTCACTGGTGTTGAATTGTCCGTCCAAGTTCCAGTCTCCTTCGGACCACAGAGCAGGTTGTCCTGTTTCGAACTTGCCGATGGTGAAGACCTGAACGAAGTCACCGGTACCGAATTCACCGTCACCGTTCGAATCACCAATCCAAGTACCAATCAAGTTGACAATCATTTCACTGACGTCCGCAGCGTCCGCCGCACCGTCACCAGTAACGTCGAAGGCAGCGTTACCCAGTACCATGACGTCCAAGTCAGCGGTGGTTACGGAACCATCGTTGTTGAAGTCGCCAAGGTTGCCACCGCCAGGACAGCTGTCCAAACAAACTCGACCCGTTGCCGAATCAAACACCCAATTCTTTCCATCGGTGGAAGTGATTGTTGGTGTTCCGGTAACGACGTCCGCATCAATGATTTTGAACGCTTCGCCGCTGGCTACGCTGCCGGTCGGAGCAATCTGGAAGGTGAGACCATCTACATTCAACGTTGTGGTGTAGATGCTAGGGTCGGGATTCTCCACGGCCAGCGTGTCCGCTTCACCATTGTCTCCATTGACGTCAAATTGCAACGGGCGAGCAGCCGTGGCGGTGGCGGCTAAATCAGCCGACAGAAGCGGCGCGGCTTCCGTCTTAACGCTCCAACCAAACGCACCATCCCCCAGCAACTCCCAACCGTTTGCAGGATTCGGGTCTTCCAAAACGTCTTCATCCAGCAGGGCAATTTCAAAGCTGTCCCCGCCTCCTCGTTCATGAAACGAAGCGACCAAAGTGGCTTCGGTCTCCTCTGCCACTGTGAAAGTGCCCACGGTCCACGCGTGACCTCGATTACCTTCAAAGCGAATTTGATTATCGTCAAAGGAATCGCTGTTTTGGAAATCGTCAAATTCAATGCCGTCCAGCGTGACTTGGCCACCGTCATCCGAACCAAAGCCAATGCTCCACGAACCAGCTGGAATTGTGACGTTGGCGGTCAAGCGAACTGCAAAGTCGTTTTGGCTTTCATCCGCTACACCGTTCGGATAGGGCTGAGTTTCACCGAAGGTTCCACCGCCGCCACCAAGGTCGGCAAGGGGATAAGCTTCCAGCGAAGTCGTGCCTTCAAAGTCGTCCAGCACCTCTTCAGCGGTCGTGTGGTTGTCAATGGTGAGTCCGTGTTCTGCAAACGTAACAATGCGGCCAGTAAAGCCACTGGCAATGCCTACATCGCCAAACACTTCATTCGAACGCGCGCCTTCATAGGAACGAGCACCAATGGTGGATTGACCGCCGATGAAAATCGGAGGAATCTCGCCCGGATCCGTGGGAACTCGGCCTTCGCCACCATTCCACAGAAAACCGACTTCCGATTCATCCAGGCCTCGGCCCCAAATCGCTACATCGTCGATCAGGCCAGCCCAAGTTCGACCTCGTGCGTCTGGGTTTTCGCCGATCATGACCGGCATGTCGTTGTTCTCAACGGCAGGCGCAGGACCGATCGAAACCAGTTCACCATCAATGTACATCAACACTTCATCTGCCGTGGAAACGCCCACAAAGTGATGCAGTTCTCCGTCACTGACCGAATTCAATCCGTAGTCATCCGGAAAATAAGCCGGAACGTCCGCGTTACCGCCGTTCCACGCCATGATGTCTTCACCACCACGACGGTGAACTCGCCAGCGATTGCCTTCACCTTTGGCGATCAAGGCCTGCCAGCTTTTGTCAAAGGCATCCACGGTAAACCAAGCGGAAATGGAAAAATCCTGATCAACAAAATCGAAATTCGACTCGTCACCCTGGATTTCCACAAATTGATCGATGCCATCCAAGCGAATACCAGTCCCAAATCGACCGGGGTCAAAGACGGGGTCAAGATCACCGCCTTGAAGTTCTCCGTCGTTTTGACCTACCACATCAACAAAACTGCCATCCAGCGGCCAGTACGAAACCAGCCCGTCCGAGATTTCTGCACGAGCTATTCCCGCGCAAAAGAACACCGCCGAAGCGGCAAGCAAATACGTAACACGCTTCATCAGAAAAACACCTCCTAAGAATACTCCCGCACTCGGGACGCCCAAAAAGATAGACGACGTCCAAACAAGAACTCGCGTCAGGCCCCGCGCCCGACAACCGGTCTATAGCGTCCAATTTTCAGCTACAAAATGCAAGCAAATTTTGACGCCTGATCAGAAAAAATAACGAAAAAACGAGCGAAGACAGAACGATCGACTGCGATCGGCCGGTGTAACTTGTGACTCACTGCCGATTGGCTGGCAGTGACGGATCGCGAAAGGGCTGTCGTTTCTCAAATTGTTCCATTCGTCCGCGAATTCTGGAAGCCGCCTGTACGTCACGTTCGCGCATCAGTTCCATCGCTTCCATTGCGGTGGAAACAGCTTGTTCGAAATCATTCGCTTCCGCATACGCACATGCTAATGTGTCAAGAAAAGATGGTTCGGCAAATTCGGTCTGTTGACAAACGTGTTCAGCCCATTGAACGGCTTCCGAAGCATTTCGCAAAGTATCATCGGGATGAGTTGCCAGGATCCACGCCAAGTTATTGGCTGCCAACGTCATGTTGGGCTGAACCTTCAGTGCCTGCCGATAGGCGTCTAAGGCTGTCTTCAATTGGCCATTAGAACGGAGTGCATTGGCCAAGTTGTACCAAGACGCCACGTCGTTGGGCTGCTTGTCCAGCACCGATTGAAAGGGAGCAATGGCGGCGGCGAAGTTGCCTTGCGCCATGCGTACAAAGGCCAGCTTACGCTGTACCGAAATGTCCTGTGGATTGATTCGTACGCCCTGTTGTAGTTGAACGGCCGCTTCCTCCAGTTTTCCTACTTCGGCAAGTAGGCTCGCAAAATCGGTGCGAAATCGAAAATCATTCGGCCGATACTCAATGGCTTTCTGAAACGCCTGCATCGATTCATCTGTCTGCTGTTGGTCTCGTAGCAGCACCGCCAATACGTGAAACAAATCGCCCGGTTCTTGGCTGGATCCTGGCTGCGTCTGATCTGCCAGTTCTGCGTGACGTTCCAAATAGTCAATGCCGCTTTGAATCATGGCTTCATCAATAAACCGAGAAACCACTTGCAGTGGATCAGCCGTTTGTGGTGGCATAATCCACTGTCCCGGAAACGGCGAACTGAATTCTCGCAGCCGAATCTCCGGAAACTGCTGCAGTTGCAGATCAGCCAAGAGCTGCTTGATTTCCACCGGACCTTGGTAGATGGCGGTGACAAAGCCGAGTTCATCGACAAGAAAACTGGTCGGCACAGACAATGTCTGCCACCGATCCAAGATCGCTCGTTTCAAGACATCCAAACTGCGAACCAATTCCATGCTTCCGGAAACGGCCAAGAACGGAAAGTTAATCCGCTGCAGAATCTGTTGTGCAGGCTGAGCGTCGCCTTCCAAGTTGTCTAAGTTGATGGCGATTACGTTCAAACCGGCAGCGCGAAGTTGATCTGCGTGCGACGTGAATTCGCTCAGCTCTTTCACGCAGGAAACGCAAGTGGCGGACCAAATGGAAATGACGGTCGGGCCGGCGATCTTGGTATTGATCGATTCTTCGAAGTCATCGCTGCGCAACGTAGGTAACAAACGTTTAGCAGGCAAGATGGTTCGCGCCACTCCATTCGATTCAGCCGCTTGAGGCGAAGTGGCCTTCAAAGGTTTTCGCTGGGCGGGCGGCGACCAAGCGGTGACCTGCTGACTTTGTTGATCGACGACATAGCGCTGATTCACCTCCGGACCGTCATATTCGCGGCGTTCGGCATTGGGCCAATCCACAATGATCTTTTGAATTCGCTGAGCGTGACCTAAACCAAAATGAAGCCAGTTGCTGGACTGAGAAAGAAAGCCTTCGCCGGCGGACACTGATTTTACTAACCGAGTGCCATCGCTCGTTTCCAACACCAGCTCAATTCGAGCACCCACGGCGTCGCGATTGGTGCGCTGTCCGTCACCTTGCAGTTTAAACGCCACAAAATTGTTCTGGCGTTGGCTGTTGTTTCGCATCAAGCGAATTCGAGGCGCCGTGCGGTTGGTTATCCACAAATCCAGGTCACCATCAAAATCCCAGTCACACACCGCGATCGCTCGACCATCATCCGCCATATCCAATCCGCTCACGGCCGAAATATCCGCAAACCGTTGATCGGCGGCGGTGCTAGGAAGGTTCAAGAACGCACAGTTGCGTTCATGACCACTGAACGAACGATCTTCATGCAACAATCGATTTAGCGCTTTCCAGCCTTGGCGATAACGCAACACGGTTCGTTCCGAAAAATCATCAATTGGCGATTGCGACACGACCTGCCGCCAATAAACACTTCACAAATCGCCGGTGTCATCCGTGCTGATGAAGCCGTTCGCCACAACCAAATCATCCCAGCCATCGCCGTTGAGATCGGCAAACCGAGATCCCCAAGCCCAGCGTCCCATGGTCACTCCGGCTTGTTCGCTAATATCGCGAAAGCCATCGGCCGAATTCACAAATAACGTGTTGCCTCGAGCATGCCGCTGAAACTGTTCGCGAATCTGGGCGTTGGTTTCTGTTTTGAATTGACGCTGGTACGTAATGCGATTTCCCGCAGCGGAAAACATATTGGAAACATACAAGTCCATCCAGCCATCGTGATTGAAGTCCGCCCAACTGGCCGACATGCCGGCCGACATGTCTTCTACTCCCAAGTCGGGCGCCACATCCACAAACGTGCCGTCGTTGTTTTGATATAGATTGTTGCGACCATAATCGTTGGCCACATACAGGTCCTGGTCGCCATCATTATCATAGTCTTCCCACGACGCCGCAAAGCTGAAGCGACTGTTGTTTTGATCCAAGCCCACGTCAGACGTGGCGTCGGTGAACAACCAATTGCCATCATTCCGCAAAAGCAAATTGCGGCCGCCGTTGTTGGCGTCGTGGTACGGCATCGGTTCTCCCATGACGCCTCGGCGAAGAGTCGACGCCGTGGGATTATAGCCGCACACATAGACGTCTAAATCACCATCCAAATCAAAGTCAGCCGCCGCCACCGAAAAAGTCTGAGCTTCTGTGCTGGTACCAAACTCCAACTGAAACCGACCCTGTCCGTCATTGGACATGATCAAAATGCGCCACTCCTGCGCCACAATTAAGTCTCGATCTCCATCATTGTCAAAGTCCACTAACAGCGCACTGGCGCAATAGTCCAACCAATCCGCGCCGCTTTGCGAGGTGGCGTCTCGCAAGGTTCCATCTGGGTTTTGAATCAACAATCGATTCGGTAATCCGCCTTGTTGGCACACATAAATATCATCCAGCAAGTCGCCGTTGACATCGCCCAACGCCACTCCGTGGTTCGCTACAACATCCAGCCCTAAGTCTCGAGACAGACGACTTCGCCAATAATCGGTCGAACGAGAAAACTGTTGGCGATAAGCGTCCGTGTCACCCAGCACCGCTTCCGTACAGTCCGAAAACATCCGTTCGGCCGAATCCAGGTGCTCGACCGCTTCAAACCGAGCCAGCTGAATCGAACGCAATTTGGGAATCTGATCCACACCCAGCGACCAGCCCAAAATCCATTCGGCATTGACTTGAAGTGTGCCGTTCGAAGTGGGACCGAACGATTGAAAGTACATGCGAGTTTGCGGATGGTGTTGGTCGAATTCGACTTTGAAAGGCTTGAGCTTTATCCGCTCAATCTGGCCGCTGCGATAGAATTCGCGAAACCGATCCACCTCGCTCAATAACTTCTGCGAACCAACGTTTTTTGCTACGTCAACGGCAACCGCATCATCCAACGAATCCGCTCGGAGCACTCGCAATGCTTCGTCTTGAAAAACTTCTTGCAACTGAGCAGGACGCAACGTGGCTTGTTGAAAATCAGCGGCCACCCAATCTGTCAGATTGGCGTCACGATCTGATTTGTTTTCTTTGAACAGCCGAGTCAACTGGTCTAGTTGTTGGCTGGTGGCATCGTGAAACGCTTCGGTTTCCCAGCCATCGGCATTGGGATCGATGCGACGATATGCATCCGCCAACGGGGCTACAAACGACCGCTGTTGTGCACCTGGCGCCGGAGCGATTTCCGGATTGGTTGCAATGTCTTGGTTGTCATTATCGTTGACATCCAGATGTTGCGGACGAACGGCGGCATCCACGCCGTCCGGTTTTGCAATCAAATCTGTCGATTCCGTCGAATTCGCCGTTTTGGCAACCTGAGACGAATTCGCGTTGTTCTGCCAGACTTTCCAACCGCCGTAAATCACAAACGGCAACGCAATGACGGCCAACACTTGAAACAACGTCCGATTCGAAACTGCATACTTTGCTGGTTCGGGACGTTTTTGCATTCGCTTGTGGGTACGTTTGCGTTTCGACATAGTTTGGACGCCAAGTTTTAGACCAACCAATCGCAAGGGTGAGTAGGTTTGTTTGTAGTCTCAACTCAGAGCCGTTGCAACGGTGTTTTGAATGGAACGTGATTGCGTTGGCAGCCGGAAACTCCACAAGTGCGCCGAATTCTGGCGGTTCCAAAGTACGCTCACTCGCACAGTTTACATGCCATGCGAATCGCATATTCCATACTGGACGAATCGGCTACGTTTTGCCCCGCAATGTCAAACGCCGTTCCGTGGTCCACCGATGTGCGAATGATCGGCAGCCCTAACGTAATGTTCATGGCTTGGTCAAAGGCCAACGCTTTAAGCGGAATCAGGCCCTGATCGTGATACATGCAAATGTGGCAATCGGTCGCTTGAATCTGCTTGGGTACAAACGCCGTATCGGGCGGCACGGGGCCTGCGATGTTCCAGCCTTCTTCACGAGCCAACTCGACGGCGGGACGGATGATTCGTTCTTCCTCCTGCTGTCCGAACAAACCGTGTTCGCCTGCGTGCGGGTTCAATCCGCAGACCAGTAACTTCGGTTCGCGCTGACGCATGCGGCGCATTGCTGCTCCGCTTAATCGAATCACGTCAAGTATCGCGTGTGTCGAAAGCAAATCTGCCACGTCCGTGAACCCCACGTGAGCTGTGACCAAACTGCATGAGATCAATTCGGACGATAGCATCATGCAATAGTTTTGCGTCTTGGTCATATCCGCAAAAATTTCCGTATGCCCAGGATACGGCACGCCAGCTTGTTGCAACGCTTCTTTGTGAATCGGCGCCGTGACAATGGCATCCAATTGACCGTCCAGCGCCAACTGAATGGCCGCAGTGATGTATTGATATGCAGCTTGGCCACAGTCGGCGGAAATCGCCCCGATGCGCCGTGCGTCGAAGGCGATCGATGGGACGTTCAGCAACCAACAGGAACTCCTGGATGACAAAGGAATGTCATCCGTACTGTGTATTGAGCGCAATGGGTTGGGGCAGACCAGCTTTTTAGCGTAGGTTTGCATGACGGCAGCGTCACCAATCACGATTGGGGTGTACGACAGCCTGTCGCTTCGTAAACGCCTCAGTGCTTTGAAGATCACTTCCGGGCCAATCCCCGCTGGATCGCCCATGGTGATACCGATTCTGGGCCGTCGAACCATTACTGCGCCTTTCGCTGGCGGTCCCAGGGTTGCGGTGGCGTTGGATCGTACAATGGCGATGCGTCTTCGGCAGGTAACGTAGCCACGACGTCCATCAAACGCCGCTTGGCGTTCAGCACGACGGGATCCTGGCTGTCAATCAGATTCGTCTGTTCCCACGGATCGGATTCTAGGTCGAACAGTTGCGAACCGGTTCGCTGCGTATCCACAAACAGCTTAAACCGCTTGTCTCGGATCACTCGATCCCGAAACACCTGCACCGAATGAACTCGTCCATCCGCTCCCAATTCCGCTGGATTTCCGCCCATCGACAGAATCCACTGGCGATCTCCGTCGTCCGCTTCGCCTTTTAATACCTTTGCAAAACTATGGCCGTCGATGGTCACATCGGCCGGCAACTTGGCCCCGGCCAATTCGCAAAACGTGGGCAAGATGTCGGTGAAATCAACCAGTGCATCGGTCGTTTTGCCGGCCGGCACCGTTCCCGGTCCGTACACGATAAAGGGCTGACTGGTGCCGGCTTCATTTAGCTGCGCCTTGGCGCCGCGCACGTTCTTGCCCAGTCGCTGTCCCGATATGCCTCGATCAGTACCGTTGTCCGTCGTAAAGATGACAATGGTGTTGTCTAGCATCTGCTGTGCTGCCAGCGCATCGATCAAGCGGCCCACCAGCTTGTCCGTGTAACGCACCATCGCGGTATGCTTTTCCATTTTGGTCGATGCGTTTGGCTCGTCCGGCGTATGTACCAACGGGCCGTGAGTCAAACACATGGGGAAGTAAGCACAAGTGGGTTGGTCTTTGTGTCGTTTCCAAAAATCGATGATGAACTGACAGAAGACGTCGTCACCAAATTTCCCCGCATACGTCCGACTGCCGTCCTGCGTGTGGATGTATGGATCCCAATAGCGTTCGGCACTGGGCGGATTTTGCGTTTCAAATCCGGTCCACACACAGTATTCGTCAAACCCGTGTTCCTGTAACACTTGCGGTTGGACTCGAAAATCATTGATCTGCCACTTGCCAGCAATACACGTTCGATAACCGTTCGCTTGAAGCAGTTCAGCAAACGTGGTGTAGTGATTCGGGTCGAAGTGACAACCGGCTCCCCAACGAGGAACGTCCCAGTGATTGACCCAGCCGTGTCGAAACGGATACTGGCCGGTCAGCAGAGTGGCTCGAGTTGGCGTGCATTGCGGCATCGAATATGTATTGGTGAACTTCAAACCTTGCTGAGCCAGTTGATCTATCCGAGGCGTCTGAATCGATTGACTCTCGTAGCAGCTGACCCATTCTTTGCCCAAATCGTCCACCATGATCAGCAGTAAGTGTGGCGGACCAAAAGGTTCGGCTGAATTTACGCGGTGCGAACCAACCATCAGCACCAAAATCAACGCGACGTAGAAGCTTCGCATGATTCGAATCAACTTCTTATCCTCTATTTTACATCCAGCATGCGCTGCAGCGTGACCAACGACCATTGGGCCACGTCCGGATCGACGTCAATGTGATTGACCACATGGCCGTCGCGAAGGTTTTCCAATGACCAACAAAGATGAGCTAAATCGATGCGGTACATCGTGGCGCACATGCATACGATGGGTGACAAGAAATGAATTTCCTGTTCCGGATGTTCTTGTTTCAGTCGGTTCACCAAGTGCAATTCCGTGCCGATTGCCCATTTGGTGCCAGACGCTGCGTTGCGAACCGTTTGAATAATCTTGCCCGTGGAACCCGACACATCGGCCAATTCGAAGACTTCTTGCGGGCATTCCGGATGGACCAAGATTTGAATACCGGGGTACTTTTCGCGAAACTGAGTGACATGTTCCGGGCGAAACATCTGGTGCACACTACAGTGCCCCTTCCACAAAATCACTTTGCTGGACAATAATTGTTCTTCTGTATTGCCGCCCAATTCCAAAGCAAAAGGATCCCATACTGGCATTTGATCATTCGTGATGCCCATGCCCAGCGATGTGTTGCGTCCCAGATGTTGGTCCGGAAAAAAGAGGACTCGATCACCTTTTGCAAAAGCCCATTCCAGCACCGCTTTGGCATTGCTGGACGTACAGACAATCCCGCCGTGTCGACCACAAAACGCCTTCAAGCTGGCGGCAGAATTAATGTAGGTGACAGGGATGATTCGTTCTGTGTCCAGGACTTCGCCCATCTCTTCCCAAGCCGCTTCCACTTGTTCAATGGCCGCCATGTCCGCCATGGAACAACCGGCTGCCATATCGGGCAAAATCACGGTCACTCGTTCACCGTTTCTGGATTCAACCTTTTCTGGACGATTGGCCAAAATGTCGGCCGTTTCGGCCATGAAGTGCACGCCGCAGAAAACAATGGTGCGACAGTCCGAACTGTCCGCTGCCATCTGGCTCAATTGATAACTGTCTCCGCGAAGATCGCTGTGCGCAATCACTTCGTCCTGCTGATAGTGATGTCCCAAAATCAAAAGCTTGGAACCTAATTGGCGACGCACGGCGTTAATGCGCGAACTCAGCTCGTTATTGGACAAAGACTTGTAAGGCGCTAGTTCGTGGATTGGTTGAACACCAGCCGTAGTGGACATCAGTGGAATCTCTCCTGCGAGTGAATTACAAGACTCATGAAATGAGGCGACGCGTCTGCCTTGCTGTCAACTTTGCTCTGCGAAGTTGGCAGAACGCGGTTCCGTGTTGCTTGATTATAGAGGTTCGAACCGCAGAAGGGGATGACCCAATAGCAAGTCTGACCGGGCCAAAATGGGATGATTCGAAGTAGACTAATCCTGCGAACGGTCGGTCCAAGCGTTCCATTTTTCGCCCACAAAATCGGCGGCTGAAAAAGTCAGTTTGTCTTGTTTCTTTTCCAGCTGTCGATTGATTTTGGCAACCAACTTTGGTCGCTTTTCGTCCAGTTTCTTGTCCAACACTTTCTTGATGCCTCGGCCCAGTTCTTCCGCGACCTTGCCGTCGAGTTTACTGATGCGATGCGTTTCAAACTTGGATACTCGGATATCCGCCTGGGTAACTCGAGGAACCAGCTGGACGTCTGGCGGAAGTTTCTGGAAGTTCAATTTGGTTTCCAGCGTGCAATCCACCGTGACAGCCACATGCGCATCGGCGTTCATGCTGAGGCTTACCAACTGTACACCGCGATTCCATTCTGACACTCGCACTTCCGCGTTCACCATACTGGTCATGGTAAGCGGAAAGGCAACTCGACCATCTTCCAGTTCACGAATTTCCCCGAACGCCAGCGTGACGTTTTTTTCTGGTTCAAGCTGTTGAATGTGATACTTGGTCCACGTGCCGTGATTCACTTCTTTCCATTTGCGATGCGTTCGAAGTCGCAATCCGTCTCGGCGAATTTTCACACCAGCCCAAATTCTTTTGGTGTCACCCCAGTCGTCTGATTCGTCAATTTCGTCCGGCAGTTGTTCGCGCAAAATGGTAGTGGCAAGGTCTTGAAAATCTCGAGGTACCTTGGAAATGGCCACGGTCTGAGAAGACAATGCCGATGCCAATTGTCGGCGAACTTGCTGCGTCGTGTCGACAGGACGCTGAGGTCGCTCGGCGCGCACCGCAATCGCGAAGTTAGTCACCCACCAACATAGTGCGACTCGCCAGATTAGATTGGTTCGAACCAAACTCAGATTCCTTGCCGGGAACAAAAAAACACGCGCCTTTCTAATACGTGATCGACGGCGAACCGTTCGGATCTGCATGCGAATCTTGCTAGCGAACGGAAAAACAAACGGCTCGCCCCTGAATGCCTGAATGCTGCATCCGTTTACGATGCCAACCGCGAAACACGGGAGATCGAGGTTCCTGCCGAGCTTTTCAGCGGATCGGCGGTCGCATTGCGGCTTTGCGGCGCCAACGATACTGAGCTCAGCAGGAGCTTCGTCCTCCCGTTTTTTTTTCGATGGTCAACTAAAAACGGCGGCGTCGCAATATGAATCCGATTGCGAACAGACACACGCTCGGCAAGACAAAACCGTTTGGTTCGGGCACGCTGCGAACCGCTTCACGCGGCCCCAATTCATAACCGCCATCCTGAAACGCCAGTACAAGATCGGCACTATCGAATTCGCCATCGCTCTAGCCATCGGTGAAACGAGATCCGCGAGCGACCACCAACTCGCTTTGCGATGGCTTGAAAACTCCACACGAGTTTTTGCGCTGCCGTGCATTGCCGCCAATGGCTGTATCGAAAAACACTTAAGGGCGGCAGGTTCTGCCCATTGTGACCGTAAACTAGGAATCGGGCAAGCGAATTAGTGTCGTTCGGATTTGAAATTCCGTAGGCAGTCTTCGGCGAATGACGAGAGTGACGAATCCGGCAAGAGAAGCATTCGTTACTTCGTCCTTGACCGCTACATCTTCGGCGACTGATCGGCCAAAAGTCCATTTTCTTCATGCGGAGAATCCAAAGCGGTCGACGTAGCGGGCATGCCCAGAATGATGCAAGTTTGGTATTCTGGAAGCGGCACGACGGCGTTTTGGGAATACGGTTTTGGTGAAGAAATGATTCTGCTGCTGGATAACTACGATTCGTTTACCTACAACTTGGTCCAACGGTTGGGCGAACTGGACCCCACGTTGGATCTGCAGGTTTTTCGCAACGACCAGATCACCGTCGAAGAAATTGAAGCCAAGCAACCGACGCATTTGATTATCAGTCCGGGACCGTGCACGCCGAATGAAGCCGGAATCAGCATGCAGTGTGTGCAGCGTTTTGCCGGGAAAATGCCGGTGTTGGGAGTTTGTCTGGGGCATCAGTCCATTGGCCAAGCGACCGGCGGGACGATTGTCCGTGCCAAACGATTGATGCATGGCAAGACCGATCAGATCTACCACGATGGTAAAGGAATCTTCAAAGGGATTGCCAATCCATTTGTGGCCACTCGGTACCATAGCCTGGTTATCAAACCCGATACCGTCAGTTCTGAATTTGACGTCACTGCTTGGTGCATTGAACCCGATGGTTCCAAAGAAGTGATGGGGATCATGCACAAAGACTATCCTCTGCTGGGCTTGCAGTTTCATCCGGAAAGTTTTCTAACCCAGGATGGCCCGAAATTGCTGCAGAACTTCTTGGACATGAGATGGCCCGTTTGATTGAAATTGCCGAAGCCCTTTCGCTGATTCGACACCACGTCTGGCAACCTTGCGAATCAGAACGCGTTCCCTTGCTGGAATCAGAGGGCCGAATCTTGGCGGAAGACGTCGCCAGCGATGTCGATTCGCCGCCGCATGACAAATCGCTTGTCGACGGCTTTGCGGTATGCAGCCAGGACTTTGTAAATCAAACGGCCGTGACACTGGAGATCATTGAAGACGTTCATGCGGGCCAAGTTCCGGTTCGCGCCGTCCGGTCCGGAGAGACAATTCGCATCATGACGGGAGCCCCGTTGCCGGTCGGAGCGGATGCCGTGGTGATGGTGGAACAAGCGAAATTGTCAAACGATGGGCGTTTCGTTACTCTGCACGCAGTGCCCCAACCGAATCAAAACATCATGCGGCGCCAGACCGTGATGCAGGCGAACGAAATTGTCCTTCGTCAGGGAAGTCGTCTGAACGCGGCAGCCATTGGTTTGTTGGCCGAAGTGGGACGCAGTCACGTGACGGTCTTCCGACGGCCATGTGTCGCCGTGCTTCCCACCGGTGACGAACTCGTGCCATGCCATCAGACTCCTGGCGCCGGAATGATTCGCAATAGCAATGGTCCGATGCTACAGAGCATGCTTGCGGCGGCCGGCGCCGTCGCCGTGGATCTGGGAATCGGCAAAGATTCGATCGATGACCTTCGCAGAAAAATAGCAGCAGGCTTGCAAAGTGACGTCTTGATCTTGTCCGGCGGAGTGAGCGCGGGAGTGAAAGATTTGGTGCCACAAGTTTTGTCCGAATTAAATGTCCAGCCCGTTTTCCATAAAGTGAATATCAAACCGGGTAAGCCGCTGTGGTTTGGTTTCCAAGAACGCAAGGATCAGGGCGGCACAGAGACGTCCATTCGCCATCGGACGTTTGTCTTAGGATTGCCCGGAAATCCGGTCAGCAGCTTGGTTTGCTTTATGGTATTCGTGAAGCCGCTGTTGAGCTTGTTGCAAGGAATCACCGAACCGAAGGAACTGTCGACAGAAGTTGGGCATCTGGTTGGCGATCATTCGCACGAAGATGATCGGCCGACATTCAAGCCCGCAATCGTGGATTGGACTTCGAACGAACGACCCGTGGAAGTCTTGCAGTGGCACGGTTCGTCTGATCTAAAGACAATCGCACATGCCAATGCATTGGCGTTCTTTCGCTCCACAAAACACTACGCGGCAAACAGTCCCGTTGACTTGCTACGGTTGTAACGAATAGTGATTGCTGTAAATCGACATGCATCCGCTACGAGCAGGAACGTGCCTGGTTTTCCATTGATCCAACCACCTAGACCAATCAGAATCAAAAGTTGCCGATACAACGATTCATAGGTGCTTGATAGATGAACGAACCGGTCGAACAAAACGAAGTTAGCTTGGCGTTGGGTAATATTCAAACGCAGTGGAGTTTGGTGCGCCGAGCTCACGAGGCGTCGATTGTGGGCGAATCTGCTTCGGCCGCTCGACAAGCGTTGGTCATGCGTTACGCATCGGCCATTCGGCGGTTCGTCCAGGTGATTGTGCGAGATCCCAATATGGCGGACGAACTTTCACAAGACGCCATGGTGCGTTTGCTGAAAGGGGACTTCGCGGGAGCCGATCCGCAACGAGGCCGATTTCGTGACTTGTTGAAAACCGCCATCCGCAATATGGCTCGCAACAATTGGGCCAAGGAAAACCGCCGCACCGGTGTCGACTTCGATCTTTCTCTGCTGGACGGCGATCAAGAAGATATGTCTGACCGTTTGGATGAAGCGTGGACCAGTCGGTGGCGAGAAAATTTGATGTCTATTGTCTGGGACAAGCTCAAAAGCTGGGAAGCGTCTCAGCCCAGCAGTTTGGCTTACACCGTGCTGAAACTGCGTTCCGAATTTCCCAACGATTCTTCCACGGAATTGGCCGAACGGCTTTCTCAGCAGGCCGGCCGTGAAGTCAAACCCGATACGACTCGACAACAACTGCGCCGAGCTCGCGTGCGGTTTGTAGAATTCTTGGTCGAAGAAATCGCGCAAGGCCTGCCCGAACCAACTCCGGAACATCTCCGCGACGAATTGATTTCGCTGGGCTTGTTCACCAGTGTCAAAGACGTGCTGCCCGCACAATGGCAAAGCTAGAAACGTTACAGCAATCGTTCCGGTTCGCAGAAGAACATCCGTAGTGGACGAACTGATGAGTCCCATGGGTGTCCTGGACGGCGTAGTGGACGAAGTGATGAGTCCTCTGTGACATTGGCCGTTCAGGGACTCGTCACCTGGTCCACTACCGCGCGAAAATTGATCGCGCGAACGATCCTACGCCGGCTACGCTTCGTCCACCGCCAGATCTTCCGACGGCAACCCCAAACGGTCGCGAGCTTCATCGGCCCACGGACTGGTCGGAGACAGCCGCAAGAATTCTTGCCAATGGAATTCTGCTTCTTCGGTTTCTTGGGTGGCGTCGAGTGCTCGCGCCAGGTGATAGTGCACGTCGGGATAGTCCGAATGAAATTTTAGCGCGCCGCGAAACGACGCAATGGCCAATTCCAGATCGCCTGTTTCCGCCAAGACGCAACCCAAGTTCGCTCTTGCTTCCACAAAATTTTCGTCCAACTCAATGGCAATCGCGTAACGTTCTCGAGCAGCCCCGACATCGTTTTGCAGATATAGCAGTTCGGCCAAGCGAAAGGAAATTTCGGCGTTGGGACCACCGGCCATCAAGCTGACGCGATACATTTCAATCGCGTCGGCGATATTTCCCGAATCTTCCAGTTCGACTGCGGCCGCTACCATTTCTTCCACGGACATCGACGTCTCGTCGTTCGAAAAGACATCGCTGATGCGAACAATGGACGGACCGGCCGATTGTGTCGAGAGAATGGCATCGTCTTGGTCGATGGCCGACGCGGCTTCGGCCTCAATTGCGTCAAAGTCAATGCGGCGCTGTCCACCCGGTTCGATCAGGCCTTCGTCTTTGCGCAACAGCAATTGACGGCCTTCAATGATCACGGACAACTGCGCCAGTGGTCGTTCTACGTCCGGGACTAAACGAGCTAACTGTTCTAGCTTCTTTTCAATGGCGGCCGCAGACGCGCCGGCCGCAACCCATTCTGCCAGCTTCCGAGCGGTCGCGACTTCCTGAAAATCAAAATACGGCAGCTTGTGAACTTCCTTGGCCGGAACAATTAGGCCTCGCCGATGCCAACGCCGAATGGTGGAAACAGGAACATTCAGAAGCTGTGCTAGCATGGCCGGTGTGTAGAGACGACGAATGTTTTTTTGGTCGTCGACAAGGCCGAGCCGATTCCAAAGCTCTGTTTCCGAAGCAATTTCAATTCGACCCTGCGCCACTGCTTCTCGCAACGCATCGCTGAGCAGCGAATCATTGTCGATGACCACTTCGTCCGCACCGATGACCACCATGTCCAGGTCCGCCGAATTAGCCTGTTCGACGGGAATGCCGCCAAATTGCTTGACTAATTGAAACGCTTCGCGCCGATTCATGCCACCCAACTTACCGATGAAAGCGACGCGACGACCAGATATCGATGAGGATTCGCCAGGATTACAGTCGGAAGTAGCAGAACTCATGATTCAATCTAATGGGTGAAGGATGACCATTGCCGGCAGCTCAATGACGTGTTTTTTGCAAGTGTCCTCAAGCGAGCCAACGATGTCAACGTGTGAAAAAAACGAACGGTCGGCCGCAGTCAGCGTTTTGGTTCCGGGTTCGACTATCTATTTTCAGTCTCATCGTTCAGAAATGGATGATCCTGGGGTTCGACCACATGCACGTTGGTGGCCAGTTCTGTTTTGGTACGACGGTGGAGGCTGTCGTGCAGCGAACGGCCGGGTTGTCGAGTCTGCTGGAGCTCGGCGGGTGACAACTGGCCGAGATGGCAGACGGGATCGCCCGGGCTGACCGAAGGCAGAGTGGTCATGCCTAGCACGACGGCTGCAAAGGGTGCTACCAACTGATTTTTTTCTTGGCCCAGCAACGTGGTGTTCGTGGCGAGCGGTTGCCCGGCTTCAATCACATCGCCCGGCGCAACGTGAAACCGCAAAAAGCCACCATAGTCTGCTCGAACCCATTTTGTCTGTCCCACGACGCTTTGCGAAGCAGGTTCGGCTAACGAATCTTGCAACATGCCCAATCGACACAGCACGTTACGCACACCACGCACAATATATTCGCAAATGGTCGATTCCACTTTCCAGACTTCGCCACCTTCAAACGTAATCGTAGAACATCCCGCCTCCGTGGCCACTCGGCGAAACGATCCCTCGGGGCCTCGATTACTAATAATCAACGGTACACCAAACGCCTTGGCAATTTTGGCAACCGATTTGTTCGTCATGTCCGCTCGCACATTGGGAAAATTCGTGCGACGTAGCGCGGCCGTGTGCAGGTCGATTCCAAAGTCGCAGCGTGAAACTAATTCGTCGTATATGTGTCTCGCCATGCGACCGGCGAGCGTGCCTTGTGGCGAACCCGGAAAACAACGGTTCAAGTCGCGTCGGTCAGGCAAGTACCTGGAATGCCGATCGTATGCCAACACGTTCAGCACGGGAATCAGGATGACGGTTCCTTTGGTCGGCTGAAAAGTTGAATCCAGAATCAATTGCCGAATGGCACCTGTGCCGTTCAATTCGTCACCATGCAAGGCTGCCGTGACAAAGACGGTGGGGCCGTCGTTTGGACTGCGTCGCACGTGGACTGGAATGCGCACGTTCATTCCGCTGTAGCTTTCGCCAATTTCAAAGGCCGCGTCAAAACTGGTGCCGGATGGATCGAGTGGTTCGAACCAGTTTTTTTCATTTGGCGATCGAGTCATGTTTTCCTTCAGTGCGAATAGTCCGTGCCGGGGTGATTCATCCAGCACGAATGGTGTTGCGTCATGCCAATGTGTCCGTAATACGATTCCGCTGCGGGTGCCGCCAACAGGATCAATCGGGTTTCCGTGCCCGCCGCCAAATGCGTTTCCGCAATCAATCGCTTGCCAATTCCTTGTCGCTGGAATCGCAGGTCCACTGCCAGATCGGAAAGGTAAGTGCAGTAGCGAAAATCCGAGATCGCTCGGGAAATGCCAATCAACTGGTCTTCGCACCGAGCGGTCACGATGATCTGTGCGTTACGCAGCATTTCGTCGATACGGTCCGGTTGATCCACAGGACGACGCGCCGCCAGAGTGGAACGTTCCAGGACATCAATGAATTCGTCGGCGGTTAAATCGGGTTCGATGGCGTAGATAACATTCGTCATGTTCGACTTTCAACCTTGATGCAACTTGGCATGTTCATCATCATCCGTGGGACGATTGTCAAACCCTTTGCCAACGGTCAGTTCAATGTGATCTACAAATTTGACGTTGGCGCATTCGTCAATTTCGTCGGTGTGGCAAGCGGCATGGTCAGGAATGAAAAAGCGAAATGGCCCACCATCTTTGACGGACAGCGGTTGGCCGTTCAAACGGTAAATCAAAAAAGCAGATTCCAACACCGGTGCCAACGGAATGCTGGCGTGGAAATTGTCCAGCGTTCCGTGCAGGCCAATATGCGTCGCCGCGTCCGACGGCTGGACCGCCTCCAAAATGGCACTCAGTCGCACCGCATCACCCTGGCGTTTGGGCGCGAACCGGCTCACATCTTGAACTTGACGTTCAGCCGGCCACGCGGCCAAATCTTCGAAGGAAAAAACCTTTGGCCGGTCAACTTGGCCGTCCACTTTCAGCTGGGGATTGTCGGACACGTTTTTGCTTTCTGTGCGAACGATTATCAGTTGTGAGTCAACAACCTTATTGTATCGAACAATCGGTCGACTCGAAGCGTACCAACAGCCGCTTTCACTGAGACGACGCAGCGGCAACGAGTCTTTGGTCGGGACGTTTGCGACGATAAAGATGGCATTGGCTGACGCCACTTCGCAAATTCAGGAACTTATACTGGTCCAGTTCGGGCCGTTCCGACACTCGCTGTCATTTTTCCGCCTTGCTGGCGTTTGATTCGTCATTTCGGTCTTGAAAAAGGAGTTGAGCGAAATGGTAGAGGTTGTTTCGCCAGTGAGTGGCGTCGTGGCCGTGCGAGTCAACGTTCCAAATATGCGGAACCTGCTTCTCAGCCAGGTAACGTTGCGTCCGTTGGCTGATTCGAATGAGCCCATCTTGATTGCCGCACGAGAGCCAGAGCAGTTCGAGTTGCTTCGTTGTCTCGGCTGGGTGGGGCACCAGTTCGTCCGGCGACTTTGTGTTGGGCGCCGACGAGAATCCTCCGATCCAGGCAAATCTGTCCAAGTGTTTCAAGCCAAAATTAAGCGACTGCCCGCCGCCCATCGACAATCCGGCAAGGGCTCGGTGGGCTCTATCCGTGGCAACGGAATAACGAGTTTCGATCGTGGGAATGACGTCGTTTAACAGGTCATCTTCGAACTTTTCGAACGCGGGTGCAGCGGCAAACACGTTTCCTTCGGCTCGGTCATTTTTCTGGGCGCGACCGTTTGGCATTACGACGATCATGGGAACGGCTTTCCGATCGGCGATGAGATTGTCAAGCATCATGTCCGGAGTGGCGAATCGTTGCCATTCCGTTTCGTCGCCGCCAATTCCATGCAACAAATACAGTACGGGATATTTCTTGTCGGTTGAATACTCGGGAGGCGTGTAGACGTTCATCTTTCGCGTCGTGCCCACGGACTTTGATTCGTACTCAATCATTTCCAGCTTGCCATGCGAGATATCCGTTCGCTCCTGAACAATATTGTCTGGTGGATCGGGATAACGCTGTGTATCGTTGGGGCCAAGTTCGATAGGGCCTCCAAAGGCACCTCGCGGCGGACGGCCCGGTTGTGCTTCGCATGTCGCATCGAGTGTCAAAACGAGCGGTAGCGCAATAATCAGGCAAGTGAAGTGTTTATCGAACAACATCGGCAACTCCTTATTTACTTTGTGTTGATGGACCGAGGATGGTTTTACGTCAATCTGGTTTCTTTGCAATGCAAAACAGGTGTTGAAGGCCGCGAAGATAGATACGGTCACTCGCAAATGCCGGCGGGTCCGTCTTCTGGCCACGAACGCAGTAAGCCCGTTTCGGCCGAAGTGGAATTCCTTTTCGAACCAAGAAACTGCGGCCAATCGTCGGCGAAATTGTTGCCCGTCATTACCACACACGTAGACAACACCAGGTGGAAGATTCGACTACCACGAATTTTCATGTGATCCGCCTTTCGATAAATCCGTTGCTTCAGCCATCGACGCTTCGGAGTGTCGGTGGCGTACGAACGATGTTTTTTGACGAGAGTGACGCGAAAGTTTTGAAGTTGCGCTTTTTCCTAGCCCGAAACGTAAGTGAGG
>JAGQOZ010000458.1 GCA_020426955.1 Planctomycetales bacterium | reverse complement strand
ATTTGATTCGCCTTGCCAGTTCTTCCATCAGCGAGTTGTGGTCGGTGTCTTCCAGCAAACGAACCAACGGTTCGATATCATCGCTAAAGCGAACGACGTTGGGATCAAGCTTGGTTTCTGCCGCAGAGACTTGTCCCAACGCGGGCAGCGAATTCGCAAAAGCGGACGCGGCACTGCTGGCGGCGGCAAACTTGAGGAAGCGGCGGCGATCAGATTCGTAAAACATGGTTCTTCCTTTCGGCGACAATGGATCTGCCAACTGCAGTTGACGGTGGTTCGTGTTATGATGTGGAGCAACGGTACGAGCGATGTCGTGACGTCGGATCTAGTCTCTTTATTCTAATGGACTCGGTTCCCAACAATCTACTCGCAGCAATTCGCCGTTGATTATTGGTTGGAAACGAACTGAAGTAACGTGGATTCGAATCGAGGATTTTCAATGATGCGTCAGGGTTTATGGTTGTTTGTAGTATTGTTCGGCGCGACGAATAATGTGTTTGGGCAAGAACAGAACGATTGGCGTTCTTCACTACAATTTCATGCGTCGTTTGATCAGTCAGCCGATGCCGATGTGGCCCAGGGCGATGCCAAAATCTATACCGCAGAAAATTTGAAACGAGAAAAACTGTCGGCCGGTTTAGACACTGACGTGGTGTCATGGGAAAAAGATACCGGCAAGTGGGGCGGTTGTCTCAAGTTCCATGACGTCCAGGAAAAAGTGGTGCTGTATCAAGCGAAACAGAATTTTCCCTATCGAGCCGACGGGTTTGACGCGACGATTTCGTTTTGGTTGAAAGTCGATCCGGAAAAGGGATTGAAGCCGGGCTATGTCGATCCGTTGCAGATTACGGATAAGGCTTGGAACGATGCTTCGCTGTTTGTCGATTTTACGAAAGACGATACGCCTCGGCATTTTCGCTTGGGAGTCTTTTCGGACTATGCGCACTGGAATCCCAAGGACACGAAATGGGACGACATTGCCGAATCGGCCCGTCCCATGGTCACGGTCAAGAAGACTCCGTTTTCTGGCGACCAATGGACCCACGTGGCGATTGTGCTGAGCGGAATTCGGTCGGGGCATTCGCACGCCACGCTGTACTTGGATGGCGAAAACCAAGGAATGCTGGGTGGCGACCTGAAACTGACATGGCAATTGGAAAACGTGGCGATGATGCTGGGAATCCAATACATCGGACGCATCGATGACTTGGCGGTCTTTTCGAACGCTCTAACGGACGAACAAGTCTCGCAGCTGTACGGCTTGCCCAACGGCGTTGGAGGTAAGTGATTGGCTAGTTCGCAGCGACTTACTTTGCCACTTCCAAGACCAAGCGAACGGGCGCGCCGAGCGGTGGAATGCGTTCGGTCCAGGCTTCGAATAAGAGTCCGGCGTTTGATTGAGAACTTTCCACGTTTACGTCCATGGTGGCGGTCGAAAAATTGGAGACGCAGATCAGTTCGCCGCTTTCGGCCAAGTAGTGTTCGCGACCAGTGTCTTCGTCTTTCCAAAAGCCGCTGCCCGCAAAGACCCATTGGTGCGACATCGGCTTCTTCGTTTTGACTTGTCGAATCCATTGTTGAGCTTGAATGTTGTGAGGTTTTCCCTGTTCGTCTTCCCACAGCACAGTGACTTGGATGACGTCCCCGCTGGCCGGTTTGTATTCTGGATCGTATTGAGCTGGTTTGCCTGATTTTGCGCCAATGGCTAACAACGCGGCGTGCACTGTTTGTGCCAACGCGTTTACGGAAACGACCGATTCATGTTCTTTGGTGCCTTTGGGACAAGCAAACATTTCCAACATGCCTCGGTTCAACGCAATTCGCCCTCCCACGACCACTCGCTTCTTCTTCATGTCAATCCAGACTTCATCTTTGGGATTCATGCGAACCAAGCCCTTTGGTTCAGGCAGCGATTTGGGCGGTTCCACTTCCTTGGCTTCGGTCTTTTCTGTCGCTTGTGCTTCTGGTTCGCTATCCACGCGACTTTCAGCGGTTTGGGGCGAAGAAGGTTTTGACTGTGCGTTAACACTGCAAGCCAAAAGGGTGGCTGCTATGCATCCAACAATGATCGAGTTAAAGGGAGCGAAAGACGCGGCAGGAAACATGATCAATGCCTTTTAAATTTCGAGGAACCGGGGATGGACCACTTTTGCTGGGCGTTGCGATGCTTGGTTAACGCCATTAAAGTAGTCAAGCTACCTTGGAAGACGTCGAACCGGACTTCGATTTTTCAATTATAACGCAGTAATCGGCAAGAACAGGACGCGCAGCATGGCGACGGGCACCAAACCAACCGCAAAGCCTAATTCCTCTAACGGTAAAACATCGTTCGACGGAAGACGACTTCTGGACGAAATTACCCAATCGGCTCCTTGGGAATTGTGGGCGGAGAAACTCAGTTCGGGCAAACATACTCAACCGCTACACAAATTGGTGCCCGCCGACTGTGGTCCGCCGCTGGTATGGTCGTTACGTGAATCAAGTTCGGCTGAAGCAGTTTATCTTGTCGGCGAACTAGGCAAACTCAGAAGAAAGCGTCGAGCGGACGAACCGGCCGACTGGAACGGCATTGTGGCCAGCTGGTTGGAGTCCATTTCACAGTCTCCGCTGAACCTAGACGGAACGCTCGAATACATCGCTTGGGCCAGCGTCCTGGATCGCTTGGCTCCTCGGCTAACCGGTGAACATTGGGTGGCGTTGTTTGGTTATTTGATGGAAACGGCCGTGCAGGCAGCCCACGGTTCGACCTTGGACGTGCAACAAGACGATCCTGAAACATTGCTGCGAGACCAAATGTTGGCGGTGGAATTGCCTCTGATGCTGGGACACGTCTTGCCGAAAATTGACGCGTGCCAAGACGCTTGGAAAACGGGACGCCGGAATTTTGCATCTTCGCTGATCGATCTGACCGACGGAGAAGGAATGGTGCACGCCAAATTATGGAGTTCGTACCAATATCTCCTAGCCAGCTGGACTCGCTGCGCATTGCTGTGCCGATACGCCAATTCGGAGATTTCGGATGACGCTCGAATGCAACTAGATTGGGTTGTACGTCAATCATTGCGTTGGCGGCGTCCCGATGGTTCGTTCATGTTAGAAACGGGCACGCAGTCCCAGCTGTCATCGAATCAGTTGATGCAGACCTTGGTCAGTGCGTTTGGGGATCGAGCGGACAAGGCGGTGTTGCGGTTGCAGCAGCGAAATGAAACGTCGTCCTTGGTGGAAAGCTTGGACGAAGCAGGCGAACATTACGAATGGTCCAATTTGGCGTTGCTGCGAAGTAATTGGAGCAACGACGCGGATATACTGGGAATCGATTTTTCACGACAGCAAATTCGCATCGAATTAATTGCGGGGCAGCGTCGAATTCTGCACGGTGCCGATCAATTCAGCATCATCGTAGACGGGAAACTCCTTTCGCCGGAATCCAGCTGGTCAGAAAACTGCTGGGTTTCCGATGACGATGTCGATTTTGTGGAATTGGAACTGCAGCTTTCGCAAGGTTGGACTCTACAGCGACAATGGATTGTCAGTCGTAGTGATCATTATGCCTACTCAGCCGATGCGCTGATTGGTCCGCAGCCCAGCGCTGTGGAATACAGTCGTACTTTGCCTTTGGCCAAAGGCGTTCGCACCAAAGACAATCCGGACACTCGAGAATTAATCTTGCGATCCGGTAAGCGGCTTGGCATGCTGGTGCCGCTGGGGTTGTGTGAATGGCGAGCGGACAATCGATTGGGTCGGTTTTCAGAAGGGCGGCTTTCACAGCGAACCGACGAGGCAACGGCGCTGTACGCTCCGGTATTTATCGACCTGTGTCCCAAACGAAGTCGCAAAGCCAACACGTGGCGACAACTGACCGTGGCGGAAAAGCGACAGATTGTCACGGACGCTCAAGCGGTGGCGTATCGCTGGCAAATCGGCGGTGACCAATGGTTGGCGTATCGTTCGCTCACGCCGGTCACCAATCGAACATTCATGGGCCAAAATCATAATTCCGAATTCGTCTTTGGTCGGTTTGAAGACGCTGAATTGGACCCGTTAGTGGAGGTCGAATAAGACCATCCCATTACGATAGGCGTGTGAAACTTATGGACGCAGCGGACCGAATTCGTGAAAATATTTTGGCCGTGCGGCAACGTATCGCCGATGCTGCACAGCGATCAAGGCGCCACGCTACAGACATCCACTTGATTGCCGTGACCAAATATGTGGATGCTGCCACCACCGCATTGGTCGTGCAAGCTGGCTGTTTGGATTTGGGCGAAAGTCGGCCTCAGTCGCTCTGGGCCAAAGCAGACGAATTGGCGCCGCTGCCCCAAATTCGATGGCATCAAATTGGCCACATGCAACGCAACAAACTCAACCGCACCGTCCCCTACTTGCACTTGTTACACGCTGTGGACAGCCTGCGTCTGCTTACAGCCGTCGACACGGCCAGCGCGGCAGCCAATCGAATCCTGCCGGTGCTGATGGAAGTCAACATTTCCGGTGACCAATCTAAATCGGGATTCGCTCCGCATGACGTTGCGGCTGCGTTAGAGCAAGCCGCAAACCTAAAAAATCTGAAAGTTCAAGGTCTGATGGGCATGGCCAGTTTGACCGGCGGCAACGAAACCGCTCGGCGCAACTTCATCGCTCTGCGCGAACTCCGCGATCAACTGACTGCCAATTGTCCCGACGGCGTTCAGCTGGATCAGCTTTCCATGGGCATGAGCGGAGACTACGAAGTGGCTATTGAAGAAGGGGCAACGATGGTTCGCATTGGTTCGGCGCTGTTTGATGGAGTGGGGCATTGATTCGTTTGGAATCGCATCCACAAGGCATCTTGTTGAGCGTGAAAGCTCAACCTGGTTCGCGACAAGATGCTATCAAAGGCTGGCAAGACGGTGCGTTGAAGGTGGCCGTCACGCAAGTGGCGGAAAAAGGCAAAGCGAATCGAGCGATCATGCAAGTGCTGGCCAAGCAATTGAAGCTGCGCAAAAGCC
>JAGQOZ010000457.1 GCA_020426955.1 Planctomycetales bacterium | reverse complement strand
TGCCCCTTGTCATTGTCTACCACCAGAATTCGGATGGCAGCATTGTTGGCGATATCGGCTTGATTGGAATCTTTTTCGGTTTCGGCTGTCATGCTGCGATAATACTCGGGTTTGATCTAAAAAGGTAGCAGGTTCCTTATGCAACATTACCAAACGGGTTCATCGTATCAACGGAAAGCGGAACGTGGTCATTCGCGTCCCGCTCCTTCAATTCGAGCCGGAGTTGGAAATTCGATCGTAAACTTGGTGCCTCGCCCCACTTCGCTCTGCACGTCAATCCTAGCTCCATGTGCTTCAACCACTTTGCGAGTCGTTGGTAATCCGAGTCCCGAACCGCCATCCTTGTTCGAATAAAACGCATCAAACATATGCATGGCCGTAGTTTCGTCCATGCCTTTGCCGGTATCAATCAGATCGAAGGCCACGCCGGTGCGCGTGAGCCGAGTGATGGCGGTGAGTTCGCCTCCGTCCGGCATCGCTTCAATCGCGTTCTTAACCAAATTCACGATGCCCGCTTCCAACGTTTGTTCATCTAGCATGATGCTGGGCAAGTCGGCATCAAAGCAACGCACAATGTCAATTCCAGCTTCGTCGGCTTGTACTTCAAACAAATTCAACACTCGATCAATCTGTTCGTTTAGGTTACCCGGTCGCAGGTCTAGCTTGCGTAGACGAGCGAACTTCAGGAAATCATCTAACAGCACCTGCAGCCGCTGGCATTGACGCTGCACCATTTCAATCTTGCTAACCGCACGAGCTCGGTTGATAGGTGTGTCCGAATGAAAATCTTCTGCCAGCAAATCCATGTTCATACGAATCACAGACAATGGATTCTTGATTTCGTGAGCCAGCGCACCGGCCAACTGAGCAATCTCGTTGTATTGCTGAATCACCTGTTCGGTGTACGCGTCATACTTTGGTTGCTGGTTTTCGTTCATATTTTCCAATTCGAAAGCAACACCACTCAACGCTGAAAACCGTTTTGCACCTTGGTTCGTTGGGTCGCCAAAAATGAACTGCTCGGTCGGAACAAATTCAAAGACAAACGCATGCAGTGCCCCAAACGCGAACTAGCGAGAGCACTTGTGAGACGCTCTCGCTAGACGCAAGACTTCCAGATAAAGAAGAATCCGCAAGGGACTATTCTTCGTCCGCAACGGCACCAGCACCAGCCGCCGCTGCTGCCTCTTCCGCTAATACTCGGCGACGACTCAATTTCACTCGGTCATGATCATCAATATCAATGACTACCACCTTCATTGTGTCACCCACTTTGCAAACGTCATTGACGTTGTTGACATATTCGTCGGACAGTTCGCTGATATGACACAAACCGTCTCGGCCAGGCAGAATTTCCACAAACGCACCAAAGTCCTTGGTACTGGTCACTCGCCCTTCGTACACTCGACCAATTTGCACCGACTGCGTCAACGCTTCCACCTGTGCCAATGCAGCCTTGGCCCATTCCGCTTCATGGCTAGCCACCGTCACCACGCCGTC
This sequence comes from Planctomycetales bacterium, assembly GCA_020426955.1. GTDB lineage: Bacteria > Planctomycetota > Planctomycetia > Pirellulales > Pirellulaceae > JAGQOZ01. Next base: position 3,499 of record JAGQOZ010000457.1, on the reverse strand, counting down.
ATCATTCACTTCAATCACGGCGCCCGTTTGTTCCTGAATGGCACGAATGGTCTTGCCACCTGGTCCAATCAACAGACCAATCTTTTCCGGATCAATCTGTGTGCGAAGCAATCGAGGAGCCCATTGAGACGTTTCGTCACGCGGACGAGGAATCGTGGTGAGCATCGAACGCAGGATCTCCATGCGAGCTTCCCGAGACTGAGCCATTGTGCCACGAATCATTTCGCCGGAAATGCCGTCAATCTTTAGGTCCAACTGGATACCGGTGATGCCGTTTTGCGTTCCGGCAATTTTGAAATCCATGTCGCCAAAATGATCCTCGTCACCAATGATGTCCGTTAGCAAGACCCATTTTTCGTCCGACTCTTTGACCAAGCCAACCGAAATTCCGGCAACCGGATTGGTAATCGGAACACCCGCATCCATCAGACCCAACGTGGCTCCACAGACCGATGCCATGGAACTAGAGCCGTTGGATTCCAGGATGTCCGAGATAACTCGGATGGTATACGGAAAATCTTCGCCTTCCGGAATGACTGGCTTGACGCTGCGTTCGGCTAGTGCACCGTGTCCAATTTCACGACGCCCCGGACCTCGAATCGGCCGACATTCGCCCACAGAAAACGGCGGGAAATTGTAGTCCAACATGAAACGCTTGGAGTATTCGTCAATCAACCCGTCCACTCGCTGTTCATCCTTGGACGTTCCCAAAGTGATCGAAATCAGCGACTGTGTTTCACCTCGTTGGAAAACTGCCGAACCATGCACTCGAGGCAGCACACCGACGTGGCATTCAATGTTTCGCAACGAAGTATGGCCACGACCGTCAGACCGAGTTCCCGCCAGAATCAAGTCTCGGACGACCTTTTGCTCTAAATCATGCCAGCAGTTGCCAAATAGATTGGGGCAGATGGCGTCGTCCGCGTCTGGATTGGGAATCACAGCCGCCAACGCCTCTTCTTTTGCTTGGCGAACCGCGTCCGCTCGAGCTTGTTTGCCTTCCGTTGACTTGGCCGCCCGCAAGCGATCGTAGTATTCCGCACTTAGCCGATCGAACAAACCTCCGTCCGATTCCGGCTGAAACTCCATCTTCTCGACGGGAACCTTGGATGCCAATTCGTTTTGCAGATCAATGATTTCGCGAATGTAGCCATGACACGTTTCAATGGCTTCGTACATCTGCTGTTCGGGAATCTCTGCGGCAAAGCCTTCGATCATCAACACCGAATCCTTGCTACCGGAAACGATCAGATCCAAATCACTCTCTTCCAATTCATCCGTCGTGGGAAACACAATCCACTGTCCGTCCACTCGCCCTAAACGAACCGACGCCACTGGTCCCTGAAACGGCAATGGAGAAAGAGTCAACGCCGCCGAAGCACCGTTCATGGCCAAAACATCCGCATCGTTCTGGCGGTCGCTGGACAGCACAATGCTTTGACACTGCACTTCATTAATGAACCCTTTCGGGAACAACGGCCGAATGGGACGATCCATCAAACGAGCGGTCAAGGTTTCCTTTGTGGAAGGACGACCTTCACGTTTCAAAAATCCACCGGGAAATTTACCAGCCGCCGACGACCGCTCGCGATAATCACACGTCAACGGAAAAAAATCGGTTCCGGGCCGAGGCGACGCGGAGGTCGCCGTGTTCAGCACAATCGTATCTCCGTATTGAACGACGACACTAGCAGAAGCCTGTTTTGCTAAAAAACCTGTCTCAAACGATAGTACATGCTTCCCAATCTGCTTTTCTACTCGAACTTTCACAATCATCCTTCCTTCACAACAACAATTAGCAGGTGTTCGAGCGGAACACGGGAACCGCATAAGAGAAACGCTTCGATTACCAAAACCGAAAGCGCAAATACGCCGAACTCGCGAAACAGAATTCGCGAGCGAATTTTCTTACGCTGAATTCGTTTCAGCGATACAGAGACTGGCGGAAGAAACTACTTACGAATCTCAAGTCGTTGAATGATATCGAGATAACGCTGAGGATCGATCTTCTTCAAAAAATCAAGCAGGCGACGTCGTCGACTTACCATCATCAAGAGCCCGCGACGTGTCGAATAATCTTTTTTATTCGCACGCATATGCTCGGTCAGGTTATTGATTCGAGTGGTCAGAATGGCAATCTGCACCTCCGGCGAACCGGTATCCGAATCTCCCCTCTTGAATTCGTTGATCAACTCTTGCTTACGCTCTGCTGTGATGGTCATTCACCTACCCAGTGTACTTCTTGTGGCCGGCCACTTAACGCCAAAATGTTCAGGTAATCGACGTGTAAAAGGCACCGCTCTCCTACGGTCGAATTCCGACTAACTCCTAACACACACAAACAAAATTCTTGAATTACAGCTCGATATCGTATCAAGTGCTTTGCATCTTGCAACCGCAAATGAAAGCCGAGCTGGCTAGATCGTCAAAAAATCTGGGAAGCGTCTCGGAAGACAACTATTTTCGGAGAAAAACTCCGTCATCCCAAGTGTTTTCCGCCTAGCCAGACGTAAGTCCCCCAATCCCCAAACTCTGCCAGCAGTCATCGATATCAATCAAATTGCGAACACCCGCCCAATTTCGTTGGTGGCTGAACTCCAGCAAGTGGCTGGAAAATTGAGTGGCAGCTGAAACCAACCAAAACAGTCTCGCGTCCGGTGAACTGTCTCCACACGGAAGGAAACACATCACCACAGGTGCGAGTCAGCCAAACGTCACCGTAATCGCGTGACAACGCATGTGAATTGAAAAGTAAAAAATGCAAAGTAAGAAATGACCCACGAACGAGTTTTGCATTTTCGAATTCTCATTTTTCAATTTGCAAGCTTTTTCCCTCTGCCAATAGGCAGAAGATCGTTGTCAGATCCCCAAAATCATCCGAGTTATTTTCATTTATGGCTGGCACCATATGGGAGGGCCGAGGCGCAGCTCCAGTTTTTCGGCCCGAAGGGCCAACCGATTGTCTAGCCCAGGACAACGTCCTGGGAATGCGACGACGAATCTATCTTCGGTCCAACGGCGCCGTTGGACCGGAAGGGGACGGCGTGCCGCCTGGGAGGGCGCTCGCTATTGAGGGAAACGAAAATTCGGGGTCGGGTAGCTGGTACTTTTAGAAACTAGCAGCGCAGCGATCTAGCAACTCGAACCGCAGCGAACTTAATGCTCGAACAGCTCTTGGCGGCGACGCCGGATCCAACCGAACATGGCCAATACGGCCGTCAACCCCATCGTTGAAACAGCAGGCTCGGGAACAAGCACCCACTCGCCTATCTCGCCTTCTGTAACATACAGGGAGCCAACAAGCATGCCACGATTGAACCCACCCTCGATATAAAGATCGATGTCCGTATCGGTTTCCATGTTTTGAAATGCCTCGTTTTGAAAGGCAGGATATTGGTCTAATCCGCGATCTATAACCCACTGTTCAACGTCGACGAACCACGACGGCCGAGTCAGATCTGGATCCCATTCGACATTCAGCCAACCCCATTCCGAGACG
>JAGQOZ010000456.1 GCA_020426955.1 Planctomycetales bacterium | reverse complement strand
CCGTTCATTTTCACAATGGAGCCAGCCGGAACATTGCGTTTTGCTCTGGCCGGCTCTTCTTTAATTCCTGACGAAAGGAACCCATCATGTCGAAGAAACCCGTTCACGAAATCCGACTCGGCCGCATCCGCGCCGCCATCTGGGAGAACGAGACAACCAACGGAACTCGCCACAACGTCACGTTCTCGCGTCTCTATCGCGACGAGCAAGGTAATTGGGGCGACTCAACCAGCTTCGGCCGCGACGACTTGCCATTGCTTTGGAAAGTCGCGGACTGCGTCCACACCTGGATCATGCAACAGCCGTATGCGCCCACCAGCGCAACGACGCCAGCGGCGGCACCGACGAATCACCATTCGTCCATACCGGTGACAAACGGCGTTGAGACTCCGTTCTAGGTTTTCCTTTAGGCCCAACTCTGCACCACCGGGCCTACACGATTATTCTCTATTCCCACAAGAAACGTGATGAAATTTCGTGTTTTTCCAATTTCCGTGACCAAACGTGTCCACCGGCTTCTCCACACTAACGATTGGTGTACATTTTTCAGCATGAGGGGATCATGCAACTCGTTATCAACACACGCGGAACTAGTCTTCGTCGTCGCAAGGAGCGATTCTTGTTGCGTTGCCAAGATATCATTCACGAATTTGCAGCAGCCAAGATCGACACCATTGTTATCGCGACCGGCGTGCACTTCACCAGCGACGTTATCCAACTGGCCAATCAACATAACGTCGACATTGTGTTCTTGGATAAATCGGGCATGCCTACGTCTCGAGTATGGCAATGTAAACTCGGCAGCACGGCCAGTATTCGTCGTCGTCAGTTGGAAGTCGCCGAAACCGATGAAGGGCTTCAGATCGCTGCCGAATGGGTCGGTGGCAAAACTGACAACCAAGTTCGCTTCTTAACCGAATTGGCCAAGCGCCGACCGAATGAAAAGACCGACATCGAATCGGTCATCACATCGCTTAATGATTTGCGGCAGAAGATTGGTGGCTTGTCGGGCGTTGTGTCCGAACAACGCGGCACGCTGATGGGCTGGGAAGGCACGGCCGGACGCATCTACTTTGATTGTCTTGCGAAGATCTTGCCCGCCGAATATCGCTTTTCGGGCCGCAGTCGCCAACCCGCCGTTGATCCATTCAACGCCATGCTGAATTACGGCTACGGTGTGCTTTATTCGCAAGTGGAAATCGCACTGATCCTGGCCGGTCTCGATCCGTTCATCGGCTTTTTGCATACCGACAACTACAACAAACGCTCGCTGGTCTTCGACATGATCGAACCGTTTCGCATTATCGCCGAACGGGCCACCGTGTTGTTTTTCACGGGACGTCGAGTCAAGAAAGAGTTCTTCCGTGAAGTCCCCGGCGGCATCGAACTCGCGCCGGATGGCCGCGCGGCGCTCATCAGTAATCTGAACGAACGCTTGGACAAAGCGGTCAAGTATCCGGTGCAACGTGTCAGGAAACCGGGCGGCAAGAAATTCCGACGCGTCAAGCTTCGGGCCACTATCCAACACGAAGCCCATGCGCTGGCCAACCGACTGCTCGGGCGTAACGACTTGCCCAAGATTGTTGACTCCGATTCGCTGTTTGCCGAGGGCCAAACGGATTCCGGGAGCACTACATGAATTCGGCGACACCAAAAACAACCGCCGATTTCCGGGAGTCACACGATCGATGTTAGCACTGGTGATCTACGACATCAGCCAAGACAAGGCACGCAAGAAGGTCGCCGATCACTTGCTGGACTTGGGCTTGGTTCGCACGCAATACAGTGTCTTTTTGGGAACCGTTGACAAGAACCGCTTGGACGAACTGGTTTTATTCGCGGAATCACAACTTGATGCAACTGACAAGCTGTACGTCATCCCCGTTCAGCGAGACGACCTGTCCGCCGCCAGGGTTGTAGGCCTGGGATTCGACGAACAATTGGTAACCGACGAGATTTTGACGAAGGTGATTTGAATGAGCATTGAATCGACAATCCAAAATAGTGTGATGACAGCCAAGCTACGGCTTCAACTTGCCCGGCCAATGCGTACCGGCGAGGCACCGGCGCTGCGAGGTTTCTTCGGTCGGCAGTTCGAAGACGAAGTGTTGATGCACAATCACGGGCCGAATGCTCAATTGATCTACCAGTACCCGCGAGTCCAATTCAAAGTGCTTGATCGCCACGCGTACGTCATTGGATTGAACGAAGGCGGCGAGTTGTTACAGCAACTTTGGCTTGGGATCGATCAAACGCGGATCGGGAGTGAGGAACTCAGTGTGCTGCAATCCGATTTGCAAACCGAAACCGCCACGATCGAAGTCACCGACGAACCAATTCGCTACCGCTTCGTAACTCCGTGGCTGGCGCTAAACCAAAAGAATTTCCAAGAGTACACCAGCAGCCGCAGCCAATCCTTCCGCCGCGAAAAGCTCAACCGCACACTCGTCGGCAATTGTCTGGGCATGTGCAAATCGCTCGGCATCCGCCTGTCCGACCACATCACCGCCGACTGCGCGGGGCTACACAGCATCAAGGCCACGCTCAAAGGCCAAGGCATGATCGGCTTCGTCGGCACATTTTCCATCAACCTCCACCTCCCCAACCACCTCGGCCTCGGCAAAAGCGTGTCGCGAGGGTTTGGGACGATCGAAAGGAGTTCGCGATGATAGAAACGATGAAACAGCTCGCTCTGTGGATACTGGCCAACGAATGCGAGTCGAGTTCTGGCGATGCCAATGCGTGGTATACGGGAATGCGAGAATCGAATGCTGACCAGCTTTTGAAGTGGCTGGTTGAAGCACCGGATAATGCGGAACGGTTCTACACCCTCAGCGCCAGTGAATCGGATGAATCAGTTGCGGTACTCAAGACGCATGAACTGACTCCGCAACACAGTGCGCGTCTGCCGTTTTGCCAGCCCACGGGCTCGCAATCCGCAGCGTTGGGGCCGATTGTCAAAAGAACCTTCGCGAGCAAGAAGTCAGGGCCGTCCAAGAAGATCCAAGACACGACGCTTCAGGCGTTCTCTACTATCGGTTCGTCAGACGAAACTTGGGCTGAGTATTTCCATGATGCCCATGAGTGCTTTTCGCGGCCCACTCTTTACAACGCAATAACAGATAAGACGTATGAAACTAAGCATGGCGCGTTCAACAAATCGATCGAGGTAATCGACGAAAAACGTACTGTACTCCTTTGCTATGAAACGGCGGACGGAATGCTGCCTGGCGATGTCCCTGCGTATCAGAACTATCTAATGCATGTCCTCGCTGAAACAAAATACACGACGGGAAGAGCATCTGAAGTATCGGGTCAGTCGTGTAGTCTTTGCGGCGAAGTTGGCACGGTACTGCCCAATGGCATCAAAGGCGCCGGAATTAACTTCGCCAACGTTGATCGTGAAGGGGCGTTTCCCAGCATGGATATTGACGAGTGCTGGAAGCACTATTCGCTGTGCGGCGCATGTGCGGACCTACTGTATATCTTCGCATTCCACTTCTCCGATCAATTCCTCGCGTCGATTGCCGGTGAGAAGTGTTTGGTGCTGCCGTCGCTTGTCGGTGATCCAAATGAGGTTCAAAAGTTCATTAATAAGTTCAAGGCCTGGATAGCCAATGTGAACCAAGGGCAAGTGAAGTCACGAGAAAACGAGTTGCTTAACCTGCTGGCCGAGTCCAACTCGGTGACTCAGTTGATTTTACTTTGGGCAGATTTTGGGCAACGAATTGACAATGTTCGCGGTGTTGTCAGCGACGTACTGCCTAGTCGGCTTCGCGAGCTGGAAGTTCACAATCGAGAATTGTCGAAGTCGAAAAGTCCCGCGTTCCCGGAACATCCGGTTGACGCGGCTCGGTTCGACCTGTCGCTTGGTTTTCTCGACGCGTTGCTGAAACGTCCGGGAGGTCGAAAGGCCAAGCGTGAAAATGAGAGCAAGCGGTTATTCGACCTGAAACGCTCGCTTGTCGCGGCGATCTACCGTAAAGAGAAGATCAATGCAACTCGATTCAACGAGGAATGGATGAAGACCGCGAGATGGTATTTCATGCAATTGATCGAAGACCGCAATTGGGGTTACCTGCACAGGGAAGGCGTGAACAAGAAGGGAGAGCCCTATCTGACTTTTGCTGGCTGGATTCGTCATCTAGCTATGTTGTTCAATTACCTAAGAAAAACTGGAGTACTGCCGATGCATGGAGAAATCTACCAGCCACAATCCGAACGGCTGAAGCCATATTTTACCAATGAAACCGCGATCGATACCAACGCCAAGGCGTACGCGTTCATGTTGGGCGTACTTTATGGCAAGGTAATGCAGGTTCAGGGTGCCCGCGGAGTCAATGTTGGTGCCAACGCGCTGACATGGTTGAAGCGTCTTACGCTTCGAGGGTCTGATTTACCAGACTTGTACATCAAAGTTCGCGAGAAGCTGTTGGCATACGAAACGGAACGAAACGCAGACGTTCGCGAAATCATCTCAGAACTCGGTGAACTAGGTGCGCGAACCAAGTCGCTCGCCGATCTCGACGAAACAGATGCTTGTTACTTCCTGCTCCTAGGGCAATCGCTCGCGGGAAAGGTTCTACCAACCAAGAAGGCCGAAACAAAGTCCGAGGCAACCGTCGCATAAATTGCTTTGCAAAACCGCATGACTTAATACTCAACATCAAATAGGTCCAATAACACGGAGAAGTAAGAATGGCAGACAAACCAACCCTTTCATCGCGCCGCGAGTTCCTGTTTCTTTACGACATCAAAATGGGAAATCCCAACGGTGACCCCGACGCAAACCGGCCGCGCGTGCTTCCGGATGGAACTCATTACGTCACCGACGTGCGACTGAAACGTTTTGTACGTGATTTTCTGAAATCGCAAGGCAAAGAGATCCTCGTTGATTCGGTGGAAGGCAAAACTACGAACCTCACAGGCCGAGTCGCTGCGCACCTGCAAGCGAACAAGCTTGCTAAGTGTGAAGGTGCCGAATTGGTCAACATTCTGCTTGA
>JAGQOZ010000455.1 GCA_020426955.1 Planctomycetales bacterium | reverse complement strand
ATGCTCATTCGCAAGATTGGCAGACCAAGGTGACGCCGGGGCAGAAAATTTTGGTGTGCGATGTCGGCGGAGGAACGTCGGACTTTACCCTGATTCGAGTGAGGCAGAGTCAAGCAGAAGCGGATCATGGCGCCGTGCAATTTCATCGAGTGGCGGTGGGTGATCATTTGATCTTGGGCGGTGATAACTTGGATTTGGCACTGGCTCATTACTTGGATCAAAAGTTGGGCCAACCCTTGCAACCGCGTCAATGGGATGTGCTGGTGCGAAGTTGTCGGCACGTCAAAGAGACTCTGCTGGGCGACAATCCTCCGGAGCGAACCACGGTTCATTTACCTGGCTCGGGCGCCAAGCTGATTGGTGGTGGCTTGCAGATCGAAGTCACTCGGGATGAAGCAGAACAAGTCTTAGTCGAAGGTTTCTTTCCGCAAGTGACACTGGAAGACAAACCGCAAACCAAGAAATCCGGCTTTCAAGAATTCGGGCTGCCCTATGCGTCCGATCCGGCGGTCACCAAATACATTGCGGCATTCTTGACGGCGCATCGTCATGTCGATTCGTCCGCTGCGGATTCGACTGCTAGTGACGGTCCCGATCCCGCTCGTCCCGATCTGATCTTGTTCAACGGAGGACTATTCTGTTCGCCGCTGATTCAATTTCGCATTGTGCAGGCGATTCGAAATTGGTTTAAGACAGACCAGGATCCAACGTGGTCGCCAGTGGTATTGCAGAACGATCGCTTGGATTTGGCGGTGGCCAAAGGAGCGGCGTATTATGGCATGGTGCGCCGAGGTGAAGGCGTGCGGATCGCCGCCGGGTTGGCTCGCAGCTATTACGTCGGCGTGGCGAACGAAGCGAATCAACTGGATCACGCCGTCTGTTTGGTTCCGGGGCGAACGCAACCGGGTGAAACCGTTGATCTGACACAACACCAGTTTGATCTGCGAATTTCCGAACCGGTCGAATTTCCCTTGTTCGTTTCCAGCGTGCGTTTGGCCGATGAACCAGGGCAAGCGCTGCCAATTGATCTGGAGCAAATGCGACCGTTGCCGCCCATTCGCACGGCATTGAAAAGTCGCCGACGGAGCGATGTCGGTACCGTTCCTGTTCAACTTCACGCTCGACTAAGTGAAATTGGCACCATTGAAATGTGGTGTGCACAAGTCGATCAGGATCGTCAGTGGCGACTCCAATTTGATGTGCGATCGGCGCTGGAAACTGATCGCGCTGCCATCGCATCGACAGGCGAAGGCCAAGGTACGTTGGACGATCAGACGTGGGAAGAATGCCAGTGGTTAATCGAAGAGACCTTTGGCGATGCCGGTAAACGGAAGCCTCGTGAATTGGTGTCGTCTTTGGCGGACGTCTTACAAGCAGAACGACACGCGTGGCCGATGTCGGTGCTACGACGCATTTGGGAATCGCTGTTGGATCATCAAGAAGGTCGCAAGAAGAGTCAAGCTCATGAAGCCAGGTGGCTGAACTTGGCGGGATATTCGTTGCGACCTGGCTATGGAATGGCCGTGGATGATTGGCGAGTGGCCGAGACGTGGCGGTTGGTGAACGGTAAGCTGGCGTTTAATTCGCCCGTATGCCGTAGCGAAACCTGGATCTTGTGGCGCAGGATTGCCGGCGGATTAACGGCAGGACAACAAAAGGCGTTAGCCGAACCGCTGCTTTCGTCCGTGCGTTCGCTGCATCGTCGCATGGTGGGTGGACACGTCAAAGGCGACGTCAACTTCAACTTGCCGGAATCGGCCGAAATGTGGCGATTGCTCGGTTCGCTGGAATGGCTGCCCCGAAGCACTAAACGCGACCTGGGTGAAATGATCTTAGAACTGGCGTGGAAGCGGAAATGTGAAGCGGTTCGACCGGCTATGATTTGGGCTGTAGGCCGACTCGGAGCTCGTACGCCCGTGTACGGACCATTGAATACGGTCGTGGACGCAGCAGTGGCCGAACCGTGGATTCGTCAGCTGATGGAGCACGAAGTCGATACTGTATCGGCATTGGCGGCGATGCAGTTGGGACGCAGGACGAGTGATCGACATCGAGATATCAGCGATTCCGGCCGTTCGAGTTTGGTTGATTGGTTGGGGGCGTTTTCGCCGAATTATGCCAAACTGGTATCGGATGTCGTTGAATTGAACCAAGAACAGCAAGGTCAAGTTTTTGGCGAATCGCTGCCCGTGGGGCTACGGATCCGGTAGTAGCAACTATGAATTTGGCGTAAGGATTCGCATGGTTCACTCGCAGAGCAAGCTCTTGTTATCTCCGTTTATAGACGACGTATGAATCAGATAGGAAAGTATGATGGCATCGTTTTCCGTAATCATTGCGGCCGCTGGACAAAGTAGTCGGTTTCAGGACCAAAATTACAAAAAGCCCTTTATTCCATTGGCGGGTAAGGCAGTGTGGCTGCATTCGGCAGAAAAGTTTTTGAAACGAGATGACGTGAAACAAGTGATTGTGGTGATTTCACCTGAAGATCGAGAGATGTTTCAGATAAAATTCGGAGCGAACATTGCGATTCTGGGAATTGATGTTGTCGATGGCGGCAGCGAACGGTGCGAATCGGTCCAAAACGCGTTAAACGTGGTTCGCGACGAGATGGAATACGTGGCGGTCCACGATGCCGCGCGTCCCTGCTTTGCCGACGAATGGATTGATCGTGTGTTTGACGAAGCCACCAAGTCTGGCGCCGCCATTCCCGCGACGCCTGTCGTGGGAACAGTCAAGAAATCGGCCAGCGGCAAGACCATTGATCAGACGGTCGATCGAACGCATTTGTGGATCGCTCAGACGCCTCAAGTTTTTCGTAAAGACATCTTGTTGTCAGCGTATGCCAAACGAGCAAATCAGGTTTTCACGGACGAAGCCCAAGCCGTAGAAGCCAGCGGACATCCGGTTTCCATAGTGACCGGTAGTAGCCTCAATTTGAAAATCACCACCAAAGAAGATTTGAAATTGGCAGAACAAGTCCTGAAGGTGTTGCCCAAGCCCAATCTGTCGGGCCCAGCTCACCCGTTTGCGGACGACGACCTGTGGCGTTAGATGAGAAAATGACCCACGTATTGGATCTATAACAATCAATCTCAATTCAAAACACGTGGACTGAATAAAATCTACTACTTTCGACCAGTTGCAACTAACCGTTTGATGCGCTTGATGATTGGCCTCGAACTAAACAGAATGGCATGTTTATGTGTTCTGTAAAAAATAGGTCAACTCTAGCGAGAGGAACTGATTGAGATGGCAAAGCGTTCGAAAGCAAAAGTAAACATGAGTCAGTTGGTGCGAGATTACCAAGCGGCGCATCCCAACGCGTCGGCAAAGGAAGTAGCGGATGCCGTGGGGGCGAAGCCGTCTTTGGTTTATAACCTGCGTTCGAACGAAAAGAAAAAGGGGATGTCAGCGAGTGGTCGTGTCCGAAAAGTGGTCCGAGGCTCGGTGAAGTCGAATGCTTCTTCGGACCTAGACGCCGCCGTCGAGTTTATTGAAAAGGTTGGCGGACTTTCGAATGCAGCTCGAATTATTGAATCGCTGCAGCGTCTATCGGAATCGATTTCGTAACCACGAAGTTCAGTTTCCGATATATCGGGCGTAAACCGACTTGGCTACGCTAATCTCTTCTGTGCCACCAATGATCGCTCGTCCGTCAGGGAAGACGGACAATTGGAATTCGTCAATGGTGGCTTTCAGCAAGAAAGGATTGACGGTCACGTTTCCTAAGCGAGCTAGTTTTTCCGCCAGGGCAGGCAACGATATTTCGCTTCGTTCAGGGAAACTCAGCTGAACCGCATTGCGCCCACACAAGACCGCCGTCTGACTACCGCGTTCACCGTGCAGCCAAAGTCGTTCGCCCTGAAAACACGCCGGGCACGACTTGGATTCCAACAGTGGTTGTAGATTGATTTGCTTCAGACGATTGTCCCATAAATCGATCACGCGTAAGTCGCAGCAAATCGCTTCTTCTTTCCCACACACCAACTTTAGTGCTTCGGCCGCTTGCATCGACGCAATCACGTTGATGATGGGGCCCAAGATGCCCGCAGTATCGCACGTGGGTGTGGTCCCCGGCGGCGGTGCGTCAGCCATTAGACAACGCAAACAGGCTGTCTTACTGGGAACAACGGTCATGGTTTGGCCTTCGGCGCCAATGCAGCCCCCGTAGACCCACGGAATGTTCGTTTCCAACGAAATGTCATTCAACAGAAAGCGAATGTCAAAGTTGTCCGTCCCATCGACGATAACGTCAACGTCTTGCACAAGTTCACGAATATTGCGGTGATCGACGTCCGCCACAACGGGCTCGATTTCAATCTGCGAATTGATCTTGCGCAATCGGTTCGCTGCCGCAATTGCCTTAGGCAAACCTGACGCGACGTCTTGTTCGTCGTACAGAACTTGGCGCTGGAGGTTATTGAGCTCCAGGAAGTCTCTGTCCACGATTCGCAAATGGCCTACACCGGATCGAGCCAACGTGTTGGCCAGCACCGATCCCAATGCGCCGCAGCCGCAAACCAAAATCCTACTTTGCAGAATGCGTTGCTGACCCGCCGTGCCAATCGGCGCGTAGCAGGTTTGACGAGCGTAGCGGGACAATGAAGTTTCAGATGAAGTCATGCGACGAAATGGAACGGAAAAAAGTTTTTATTTGTTGGCTTGGCTCAAACGGTATCGTAGTCCATTTCCCGGGATGCTCGAAGGACGGCAAGTTCGATAGTGGCAGCCATACAGTCGATTCGATCGTGCAATTGCCACGTTTCAGGATCAATTGGATTGCGAGTGTTGTCAAATTGACATCCGTTTGGGGTGGCGAACGTGGTTCCTGGTTCGCTACGATTTTTCATGGACGGTATCCAAATGTTTTCATAGCATGGACTTAGGTACATCGGCTGATTTTTTCAGCGGATCGCGGCGCAATGCTTGCACTACTGTCAGGCGTTGCGGGAGTTGTGTCTTCCGAGTTTGGGGACCTCAATCAAAGATTGGTGAGAAAAATG
>JAGQOZ010000454.1 GCA_020426955.1 Planctomycetales bacterium | reverse complement strand
TCTTTCACTGTCATCCATGGATAGAGCCTCGGTTCTTCGGCAACGTAGCCAATCTCTGATTTGATGGCCGACGTCCCCTCGAAGACACTGCGACCGAGAATGGCGATTTGGCCGGTATCGGGGCGAAGTAGGTTGACGACCAGCTTCAGCAGTGTGCTCTTTCCCGCGCCGTTCGGTCCCAGCAACCCAAGAACGCTACCTGACTTGACATCAATCGAAACATCGTCGAGTGCGACATGTGAGCCAAAACGTTTGGTGACATTGGAAATCGAAATCGCCGTCGTCATACTCATTTGGACTTTGCCAGGATTCGCTCCGATTCTTCTCGAAATAATCGGCGCATCGTGGACACAGACACGGACGACGCGGCCGCTTTTTCGATCGATGTACGAATCTCGCTCTGAAAGGCTGACTCCGCTTTCAGGATCGCATCGGCTTTGCCTCGTTCCGAAACGAACACGCCCAGTCCGCGGCGCGTGACGATAAACCCTTCGCGCTCCAGCAGCTCATACGCGCGTTGCACCGTGTTCGGATTGACACCAAGTTTCTTTGCAAACGCTCGCAACGATGGAAGACCTTCGCCCGGCTTATGAACTCCCGACGCAATCAGCCCGCGCACGCCGTCGGCGATTTGCTCAAAAATGGGAGTTTGGCTATCTGTACGAATTCGCATTCTGCCCTCACTGCATTAGATAACTAGTGCAGTGTAGCGATTCCTTGAAAAGAGTCAATATCACGAGGGGCAAATGGGAACTCTTCAGGCGAACAAGATCAGATACGCGGTCGTGACCAATGTCGAACCGTCATTATTTAGTCTATTGGGAGCGTGAGTGCACCAGTATCCAAACATGCAATCTGGGCCAATCCAAATCGTTGGCGTGGCCGGCAATTGACGTCCACATTAGTCTTGATTCAGCATGTCGCGTTCTGCCACGATCACGGCCCAGCGAGTCTTAGCGATTTCATCGGGGCGACCAATGATCATGACGGGTGAAAAACAGGCGGTCCAGTGATGTTCCGAATTCGCTGCGAACGGATCTCGGAAGTTTCGAATGATCTGATCTTCTGCGGCCAACGACGAAGAGTCGAACTGGCCTTCGCACGCCGGTAGAATTCGCTCTAGCATCGAAGTAGAAATGGATGCCAGCTTCTGTTCGCTCTGCTCTTGGTTTGGATGATGCAAGATTAGTCCGTTCCAAGTCTTGTTGTTGATCTGGTTTTCTGCCACGTCGATCACCATGGCAACTTGGTTGGAACCGAGTTGCGTTTGCAGTTCGCTGAATTCACCCAAGGGAACGGACATGCCCAAGATGCCCAAAAATTTTTGATCGGGCGACGCCTGAGTTTCGCTCCAAACGGGCACGGTCAATGCAACCTTCAGACTATCCGTAGAGGTGCTGATGTAAACCTTGGATCGGTGCGGTTGATCAATGTGTGGTGGATCGCCCGTTTGACCTTCCGGCAGATCTTGTCCGTTGCCATGAAAATAGTCTCGATGCTGATACGATTCACCTAACGATCTCCGGCTGATGGGAACTCGAGCTACTTGCCGGCCCGTTGCATCGCACAGAAACCAACTATCGGGTTGGCCTGCGGCGGATTGATAGTTCTCTTTAATGGACGTCAACAATAGCTGCAGACCGTTCCAAGGCGTTTCTTCCAAACTGCTGTTGGCAGTTGTCAGGAGCTGGATCAAATTGCTTCTAGACGCTTCGTTTTCCAGGATGCGCCAGCGGTCGTTCATGCGAAACGCAACCGATCTGGCAGCAAAGTTGGCGGCCAATCGCAACGATTGATTTCTGGCTTCAATAGCCGCAATCCGAGCGGTACGTTCGCGCTCCACCATGGTCGACACGACGGCCGAATAGCCCATCATGCCCAACACGCTGGTGATCAACAGTAGCGCAGTCATGGCGGTCGCCGAACGATGGCGACGCATCCAACGAGCGGTTCGGCGAAGAAACGGTTCGTCATACGAAGTCACCGGTTCGTCGGCCAGGTATCGTTCAATGTCGTTCGCCAATAGATCGGCCGTGGCGTAGCGATCTTCGGCGGCACAGCTCATGGCTTTCAAGATGATCGATTCCAACGCGGGCGAAATCCACGGATTCTTGGAACGAGGTGTATCGAATTCGCTGCGAATCACTTGGGACCGAATATTCGCCAACGACTGTTTGGAATCGAACGGAGCCACGTTGGTCGTAATAAAGTACAAGACGGCTCCCAACGCGTAGATGTCCGACGCCGGACCCAACGGGCTGCCGCTGTGCTGTTCGGGACTCATGTACGCGGGCGTCCCGGCACCGGTAGCCACCCCCGGACGACGTTCTTCGGTAAACTCCAACGTCTGTTCGCCGGTATCCTGATGATATTCATCTCGGCCCACCACTGCCGCTAAGCCCCAGTCCAGCACCACCGTCTCGCCATGCTGACCCACCATGATATTGTCTGGTTTGATGTCACAGTGAATGATGCCTCGCGTATGCGAGTGGTGGAGCGTGCGACAGATCAACGTAAACTGATTCAGCAGCGTACGAAAATCAACTTGCTGTTGGGACGTAAAGCGGCCCGATAAATCTTGGTGGAATTCACGCACGTGTTCTCGCAGCGTTTTTCCGACCAGACGCCGCATGACATAAAACGGTTGACCTTCAGCCGTTCTGCCAACACCATAAATCGGCACGATCCCCGGATGATCCAAGCGACTGGTGATTTCTGCTTCGTGCTCGAACCGGGCGGTCGCGGATTCCGAACGAAGCTGACTCAGCTTCAGAAACTTCACCGCGACTTCTCGTTTCAGTTTCGAATCGGTCCCGACAAAAACTTGGCCTAATCCGCCCTGGCTCAAGAAGGTCAAGCCATCAAACGTTGTTTCTACCTTCGCGGACGCCGACGCGGCTAGTTCCACGTCGGCTTCATAATGCGATGTCGGCTCCGGCGAAGGCACCATCAGCGCGTTGGCTTTCTGGATGCGTTCAATTTTAGCACGCAGCAGTGTTTCCAATTCGGGATGTTCCGCGCACAGGTCGGGAATATCGATGGGCTGGCCAACTTCCATGGCATCTTCCCATCGATCCAACAACGACTCCAGAATTTCGTCTTCTTCGTCCGTCGGCATCAAACCACACTTGGGCTATTCAAAAATGGTCATGTCACCACCAAACGATTCTGCCAACGCCAACTTGGCTTCTCGCCAACGTCGTTTGACTTGACGTACGCTCACGCCCACAATTTCGGCTACGGCGTCTTGTGGCATCTCATGGTACCACAGCAAATCAAACATTTCGCGCAGCGGTTCCGGCAGTGCTTCAATTTTGGAGTGTAGGTCTTGCCAGTGAGCCAGTTTCTGCGGATCGCAAGTCATTTCGCCGGGATCGTGTGCGGCGGGCAGCGCTTGGCTGGCGTCATTTGGTTTGGGCATGGCGGTCCGATGATTCGCACCCATGCCTTGGGGACCTTGATAGTGTCGCGCGAGATCGATCAGCGTTTCGCGAATCTTCTTGGCCGCCAACGCAAAGAAATGCCGTGGATCCTGAACGTCGACTTTCGCTAAAGCATCGTACAACTTCAGCGAAGCCACTTGGCACACATCTTCGGTTTGTTCCCAGCGGCCCACGGATGGAAAACCTTGCTTCAATTTGCGAGTCAACGTTTCCAGGCGATTACCGGCGATTACCAACAAGTCTTCTCGAGCCCGATCGTCTCCGTCGCGAAGTCGATTCAGGCATTGCTGGACGGCCGTGTGTTGATCCGTTTCCATCGGCGTTGCATTCTCCCTGCAAAGTTAACAGTCGTGATCCGCAAAACAGGCAGAAGCGGCATGATGTGCGCAGAAAAGACCCTCAAGTATACGATACGAACCGAGGACCGTCGAATGGTTCCGCCCCATCGGCAGAAGGAAACCAAAAGTCGAAACATGCCAACAAAACGGCGGTAGACTTGGGTAGCCGGCGTCCCGTTACTTTGCAGATTGAAAAGAGGTGAGAGGCCGTGGGATTCTTCATTTTGGGCCTCGCGATGGCGTACATCTGCTTCAGTACGATTGGCATCGTCTGGATTGCGCCGCGAGTGCTCACGCCACCAAACGTACACGTCGGGCAGGCACCCGTTCAATTCGAAACAACGGATTTGTTGGGATTGATGACGCTGGTAAGCCTGGGCTTGGCCCCCATTGCGTATTGGAAAGCCCCCATTTCTCTGGCGATGGCGGTCGCCGCACTTTTGATGCTGTTTTGGTATTTAGCAGTCAAAGTGGCCAGTGCGATGGGCGTCCAATCGAACCTGCATCGCCAGATGTTCTGTGTGATCTGCGGCCCTATTGCCTACCTGCTGTCCGCAGCATTGCCCTACGTGGGCTTCGCTTGGATTGTGACGATGGCCGAACAAGATCAGCGAGCGATCCATTTGGGGCTGTGGCTGGTATTGGATGCAGTTGTCTTGGTGTCGATTCGGTGGTATGCGCTGTGGCTACATCGCGAATTTTCTAAAGCGATTTGCGAATTTTCTGAAAGCCGGACTTGAGTTCGTCGCCAACCAGTTTGAGCGCTTGCCACACATCGTCGGCTGTTTCGGCGGCCGCTTTCTTGGCCGGTTCGTAATCGTCATTCAATTGGTTCCAGCGGGCTTCTAGCTTTTCCCATTCGTCCTTCAAGTCTTCCTTGCCTAAATGGATCTTCAACGCAATTTCATCTCGCTCTTGCTTCAACGATGAAATAAGTTGAGCCAACATATCTTTCTTTTGTTCCGGTTGGTTGGAATCAGACATTTTGAAAACTCCTGAGTACTCAATGGAAACCGAGAGTAGATAATTCGGTATTCTATCCGATTGTCAGTTGCCGGGCAGCTGCAAGGTCGAATTCTTTCGCTCCACATCGGAAGATCGCTGGACAAACAAAAAACGCTCGGCGAAAAAATTCGACAAGCGTTTCTATGGAATCGACGAACTCTTTCGCCGTTTGTTTTTGACTTAGGGGCGAAGCGTGTGGTGCTGACACCCACCCGGTTGACCTGGATAGACAGG
>JAGQOZ010000453.1 GCA_020426955.1 Planctomycetales bacterium | reverse complement strand
ATTCCCACATTCTACTTATCACAAATCGCAAAAACTAGCCCGTATCGCCCAGGGTGAGGGCGACCGCCTAACCGAACGCCGGTTACGGAACCACACATCTGCTGCACTGAGGCAGCCATGCGTGGAGGACGTGTCAGTGCGCTTCGTCCGAGGACAGCCAGATCGTGGTTAAGGGCAGGTGGCTCGCTGATCAGAACATCAAAAGCTACGGCCGCGGAGCAAAAGCAGCCTGCGGCAAACTGTGCAAGGTGGGCGTGGCATTATTCGTCATGTGCACATGACGGCGCCGGTCGGTTCGACGTGGGGAACGAACTCGGGTCGAAAGCGACGCCTGTGCGATCAAGTGGACTACACATCTTGCAGAGGTCCCAGTCGGCGCGGACCAGCACTGCCAGCTCGCCCGCGTCCCAACTCAGTGGAGTCGATGCACCCGATTGCAGTGTGCTACTCTCCGACATCGGCAATGTAGGCGGCAACCCGGCGGGTCCGTACGACGACAATTCTCGAAGTGACACCGCGCCGGTGCGCCGATACTCAAATGCAAATAACTAGCCGGTTTTAAAACGTCCAATGACAGTGTGGCAAAGCCAATCAAACACACGCTAGGCACGGACCCATTTCCGCCTGCTGCCGAAGACAGTAAGTAATGCAACCATAGCTAAGGCAGATGTCGATGACTCCGGGACCGTCTGAATCTGCAGAAAAGGTCGAATCATCGAAACGGATGCGGCGCTTGAGGCATACAGAGAAGCGACTGGCAGTCCATCGGGCGCGATAACGATGTCGGGTTGCGATAGCTGGACGCCGAAATTTTCGGCCGGGTTGGACGCCCAGCCCCTAGCCAAGTCGGTCACGTCGAACACGACCCGCTGTTCGACGCCGTCTTGGATCGTCGAGGTGACGACCGCGGTTGCGGCGTCGGATGAACTACCCGATGATCTCTCATTGCCGCTGTACCAACTGCGGTAGATCAGGTCGGAAGCCACGTCGGTGTACACTGCCTCCCTGATCTCGGGTCACAGCGAACTCGCCGAGATTGGACCAACCAACGCCGCTTGGAGGTTCACCAAGTTGCAGACAGTATCGCCGACCTCTGCAACTGCGCTACCATATTAATGACGGCGCAATGCCGTTCGTCGGTGCCGCGCCGCTCACGCTCTCGCAACATGAGGGCTGACATGGGCAGAACTGCAAGCCGCTATTTTCAGCAGGTTCGTGTGTTGTGGCAGGCAAATTACAAATCCCAATTACCGTGTCGGTCCTGTCGCTGAGCGTCTCTGCCGGATGTCTAGTTCGATCCAGCCGTCGGCTTATTCGAACAGTCTTTGGGTTCGAAGTAAATCGCTGTCTCTTAGATAGATAGGGCGTGGTTTCGTATTCCCCATCGTCTTTCTTGTGGCTGCGGTCAATTCGGAAGTCGCCAAACGTTAATTGAATTTAGGAGTTCGTTGATGTGATTCGAACTTTGGCTGTACGAAGATTAACCAGTGTCGCTCCGACGTCGGAAATCCGTGGCACCGGCCTTCGTTAGAATTTGGCTTTCATGTCTATGTGAAAACGGCGAAGCGACGCGAGACGTTTCCATCCCACCACGCCAGCAGCTAGGATGCCGAAGCACCAAAACGCACTGGGTTCAGGAATCGCGGCACACGCTGGCGCTTGGTTGTAACCGATATCGCACAGCATTCCCAACTCGATTGCCGTATACTCCCGGATGTCGAGCCCCTCCGATAACGTAGACGCATGATTCATCATATTTTCAATCGTTCCTCCTGTTCCGTTGTAGACGTCCGTGTCCAAATGGGAACCAGAACTGCCAGGGGACCATGTCGTTGGGGAGTAGAGATAGACTGGGTTGCCTCCATTGGCGGCAACTGCGAATGGGCCATTGAACTGCAACCCTCCGGCCCCCGCACCGCCAATCGAAGCCGCATTCCATCGAGCCCCGTCAAGCACACCGTTGCTATCAATAATGGAACCCATAGCGTCTGCCACGAATTGATCGAACGGAGACCAAGCGGACGGGTTTCCGGGGGTATCCCCGAAACCACTATTTCCATTCTGAGCAATATCACTCGCAAAGCCAATTGCGTGAGTCAATTCATGAATGGCCGTGTTTAGAAAGTCGATCTCACCGGGTTGAAAAACATTGCCTGTTTGCCACACGAAATCTTCGAAATTCCAGTCAACAACACCATCGGCACCCGGCGACGGGTCCGGATTCCCAAGAATTTTGCGTTGCACGTCTCCCGCGGAGTCAAATCCGTTTCCGGGAAATGATGAGTTGAAGTTGGATGCTGCCGACGCGAGCGTGGTATCATTCGTCTGACTTCCGTTCACGTCGAGTTGAATAGTTGCAGTGTACGCGGGTCCGAGTACTCCCGAAATATAAGCTCCAGCTTGACTCAAGGCTGCACGTCGATCTACCCCAGTTTGACCGTTTGCGTTAAACCCGACGCCTATTGGGTCGGTAAAATTGAAGTCGAATATGACGTCGGCGGTTGTTGGCGAGACCAAACAGGCGACGATGAATGCAACAATAGGAGCGCGCGTCATGGCTGTCGTACTTTCAATAAGTATAACGTAGGGGATAAAAAGTTCGTTGGCTGCAGAAGGTCATTTCGATTCACGCGACACAATAGGTTCGTGGTAGATTAGCTTGCGGCCGACTGGTCTGCAATTCCTAACCTACCCACTATGATCGGAAACAGAGAAGCCCGTTGCTTTTTCACTACGACTGCCGCCAACAAAGACGATCCTCGCAATTTCGGAACAGATAATTTGTCAAGAAGTCGAAACTCTCGAAGCTCGTGCCCTGCCCCAATACTTGGCAGAGTGCAGCGGTGAGTCGCAAAGTTGACAAGCCGACTTCCATCTGCGGTCGCTGAAAACGCTTTTACCCAAGCGAATTTGACTGGAAGCAAGATTGAGCGCAAGAACAGTGGTCAAGACTGATCCAGATATGCCAAGCACTCTCCCCAATGTACGTGACCAATGTTCGCCGTAAGTCGTCTTGACCGGCAGACGTTAAATCGAGCGTCGGCTCGCCGACGCTTAAGACGTGAGTACAGTTAATCGTGCCAACTGATACCGAACTAGTCTGCGGTGAGTCGGATCGATATCAAACAGGAAACTGTATTTAACAATCAAGGCCTCCGCGTTTCCAGGGCAGTCCGTTTTCAGGAGTCGCCGTCACTCTTCGCATCATAGCCGACCAAAAATTCCAAGTCCTTGAGTGCAATGTCCCAATCGGCCGAAAGGCACTCGCCTCCGCCGATGATTCTTAACAACTGTCGCTTGGCTTGTGAGCGAGGACGCTCGAATGGCGCGCAAGTACAATGGCGATTCCAACAGTTTTAGAGCGAGATCTCCAACGACTCTTTTGGATCGTTGTTCAGTTCCAATTCAAAGCGTCGGTGCTGTTGGCTACCACACGACGACAAATGTCTTCGAACGGTACGGACAACATGGACTCCCATCGGCTCTGAAGATGCAGAGCGTAATTGGCAAGGAAGTCATCGAGTGTGTCTGCTAGGACGAAAAGCTCGGCACCTGATTTCTCCCACCACGCAACTCGTCCCGACGGCGGTACGAGCACGGAGTTTCCACTCACATCCTTGTTACAAGACACAGGCTGATCGCCAAACATCCCATTGGTGTCATTGGTGTACACCTCGACTGCGGCCCGCCAATACGTCCACTATCCATAGCTGTTCGAATGGCTTCAGCGGGATAAAATTACGTCTTTCTTTGATCGCGGCGGCCGCCTGCGCGTCCGCGACCATGACTTGGTGAGATATGATAGGCCTGTATCAATTCGACGCGGCTCATGGCCCCGGCCACAGCGTTCTGGAATGAAGAGAAAGCTTCACGCATGAATCATAACGAAATGAGCGCCAAGCTCAGTTCATCGCCATTGAGGCGAATGGGGAAGCGGCTGACGACGATCGTCGTCATTTTTCTGGCGTCGTATTTGTTGGTCGCGTACTTGGTTACGCCCGATGCCTGGAAACATTACGCGCGGCATCATCCCTCGTTTGACGACAACCCTCGCGTAACGCAGACTGGCGATGGGCATCCCGGAGATCCGGTGAATCTGGCGATTATTGGGACCGAAGGCGAAGCAAGGAGAATTATGCAGTCAGCCGGATGGTATGCGGCGGTTCGACTCGGCGTAAGAAGCGATCTGAAGATTGGAACCGATACCATTCTCAATCGGCCGTATAACGACGCTCCCGTGAGCAATCTGTTTCTCTTCGGTCGAAAAGAGGACTTGGCCTTTGAACAGCCCGTTGGTGGAAATCCGCGTCACCGTCACCATGTTCGATTTTGGCGCGCCGGCGCAGCCGACTCGGCTGGACGCCCGATTTGGATTGGCGCATCTACTTACGATCGAGGAGTTGGATTCAGCCACACTACAGGGCAGATCACCCACCACATTGAATCAGACGTCGACGTCGAATGAGACCACGTCATCCATTGCCTAGAACAGACATCCGCAATCGGCGAGACCTACAAGGTTTCGGGGTTTCACCAGGTGCGAGAAGGGCGAAATGGGGGCGGTGATCGTTGGTCCACGGACGGAGACCTATGGGTCGCCATAATCGCTTCAAATGAGTAGGAGCACGACAACGGTCTCGCCGCGCCGACTTCAGTTTACTCTAAGGCTACGTAAGAGGAAATGCTCAAATTCATGGCTCTGCACGCCAGTAAAGCTGCTTCATTATCACGCATCCCAGCTCATCCAGTCTCGGCATTAATTACTTCGATCGCAGTTTCTAGCCCTTGGAGCCTTACCTTGACCTTTTCTTCTTTGATTCGTGTATTGCGTGCGCTCGCCGTGACGGTGACGCTCTCCCTGCCGGCATTGTTGCTTTACCCTGTCAGCGCGCAAACCAACGACAACATTGTGAGTTTCGACAACCATCCTCTGGCCGGGATTAAGTTGAATCCGGACCGGATGCATTACCTCGCCGCGACCCGGGACGGTTCCCCGGTCTACCCGGATCATCCCGAGGCATCCGCGGCGTACAAGTGGCTCGAAA
>JAGQOZ010000452.1 GCA_020426955.1 Planctomycetales bacterium | reverse complement strand
CGACGTCGATGCGTGGACTCAGGCTATCGAACAGCTGTTAGAAGATTCGGCGTTGCGAATGACGATGAAAGCACGAGGTTTTCAACAGGTCATTCCGTTCATGGTCGATTCCGTCGCGAACGAATTTCAAGACTATTATCAATGGCTAACCACACTGGCTGCATAGTGTCGTTCCAGGAATTGTTCGTCGGCGTCATGTGAGCGCCAAGACACTAGCCGCCGGTGATACTCGCAATCCTCTTACCTGCAACTAGCGCCTTGCGGCACCCATTTGTCGAACGACTCCTAACACGATGAAACTGGCACTCTTGAACGATTTTGCCGAAGAAGGCTGGTTCAGCATGGACCTGCTGGCTGAACAGTTGCGCAATCAGTTAGCGGCGAATTCGCGACGCTGGAATTGCCACGCTCAATTTATTCGGCCTCGTTTTCTGCGAACTGTTTCTGCGCTAGAAAACCAACGGTTGCTTCGTCCTTTCCATGGAACCATGAGAAACGTAGATCGCTTGTTGAATCGTTGGTGTACGTATCCGCGAATGGTTCGACCGCATCGAACGGCATTTGACGCGTTTCATGTCTGCGATCACAGCTATTCGCACTTGGTACACTCGTTGCCGGAAGACCGAACAGGTGTTTGCTGTTGTGATTTGGATGCGTTTCGTTGCTTGCTTTCGCCTGATGCGGAAGTGCGTCCCAAATGGTTTTGCGGAATGATGGAACGTGTGCTCGGTGGCATGCAGAAGGCGGCCAAGGTGTTTTGTATTTCCAAGTACACGCTGCAGCAGATTCAGTACCACAGGCTTGTTCCGAGTGAACGCTTGGTCTATGCACCCTTGGGCGTGACGGACGAATTTCATACCGACGCGTCGCATGATGCTTGCTATTTGTCCGACTTTGCCAAAGACGGATTGTCTTCGCGAAAAATCGTCTTGAACGTGGGAAGCTGCATTGATCGAAAACGTATCGATGTGCTGCTGGAAGCCTTTGCCGAACTCAAACGGCATAATTCGAATGTGCTATTAGTGCAAATTGGCGGCGTTTGGACCGAGCGCCAGTGGAAGATGATTCGTCAGTTGCGTTTAGCAGAGGATGTGGTTCAGTATCGAGGTGTTTCGCGGAATACACTGGCCGCGTTTTATCGCCAAGCGAACGCCGTCATCCAGCCCAGCCAAGCGGAAGGATTCGGCCTGCCGCTGTTGGAAGCAATTGCCTGCGGCGCAAATGTCGTGGTCAGCGATTTGGAAGTTCTTCGCGAAGTGGGCGGCGATGCAGCGTTGTTTGTGGATGTGGGTGATGTACCGAAATTCGCTGCGATCGCGAATAAAATTCTTGCCGGCGAAGTGACTATTCCTGGCGAAGTGAAACAACAACAAGCAGGTCAGTACACTTGGGTTCGCCACGCTGAAATTGTTGCCACAACGTACCAGCAGTTGCGGTTGTCGTCGAATCAACAGGCCGCGTAAATATCGTTCGAACAGACTGCGCGATCTCATGTGAGCGCCAATGCGCTAGCCGACGGTGATATCTCAGGTTTTTACCTGCGGCTAGCGCCTTGCAGCTCACTTATTTCTCGCACGATGCGAAGTCCGATCGATAGCCGCATGTTAAAGATACCACTATGAAGATATTGTTTATCAACCCTGCGGCAAATCTTGGCGGCGCAGAACGAGTGCTGTTGGCTTCGCTGCAAGCGGTTCAATCCTATTTGACTCAGGACGTCCATTTGCTGACGCTGGAAGACGGTCCGTTGATTGGCGAAGCCGAGCGGTTGGGCGTGCGAGTTCACGTGGTGCGGACGCCGGACCAAATTCTGCAATGGAGCGAAGCAGGTCAGCTCGGCGTGGTCAGTCGCATGGTGCCGCAACCAGTGCGTTCGGCTAGCCATCTGGTTGCCAGCGTGTTGCCGCTGACTCGAACGTTAGCTGCCTTGCGAAAACAAGTTCAACAAATTCAGCCCTCGTTGGTTTGTTCCAACGGGATGAAGACGCATCTGTTGACGGCGGCCGTAGTTCGTCGCGATATCCCCAGAATCTGGCATCTCCACGATTTTATCGGTCAACGGCCCTTAGCGTGTCGTTTGCTTCGGCAAGCGGTTTGTCGCAACACGTTTGGCGTGGCTGTGTCGCACGCGGTTCGCAACGATTGGCAGCAGCACGTCCCCAGTCTGCAAACATCGGTTGTCCACAACGGGACGGATGTCGAATTTTTTCGACCGCATGTGACCAACACGGGGCCAATGGATGTTCCGCGAACAACACGGATCGGTCTGGTCGCCACCTACGCGCATTGGAAAGGACACGGACTGTTTCTGGATGCGATGGCCAACGTGGTTAGACAAGCGAATCGCAATATTGCCTGCGACATTGTGGGTGGCCCCATTTATTCGACACTGGGTTCGCAGATTAGTCGCACCGATTTGCTGCAGCGAATTCAACAGTTGAACCTGGAACGCTATGTGCGGTTAGTCGATTTTCAAAACAAGATGGACGATGTCTATCGAAACTTGGATGTCGTCGTGCACGCCAGCACTCGGCCCGAACCATTTGGTCTGACCATTGTGGAAGCGATGGCGTCTGGTTGCGGAGTGATTGCGTCAGCGGCGGGTGGCGTCCCGGAAATTGTGACGCATGAACATGATTCGCTGGCCGTACCGCCTAATTGTGTTGATTCGATGTCCGCGTCTTTGAGGCGTCTTATTTCGGACGACCACTTGCGTCGGCGATTAGGCCAGGAAGCTCGAGAAACCGTGAAACGGCGTTTTTCGAACGAACAATTCGCTGTCAAAATAGCCGAAATCTATCGGCAAGCGTTATCGCCTCAAAACGCTCCGGTTCGAAATCGAATCAAACCAATTTGCTCTGCAGACCTCTCGGCGCCCTAGCACTCTCGGGCACGCCCACAGCGATTGCATAGGGTGAACAACGGCGAATTTGACGGACGTTCGGCGTAGTGCCCAAAGTCCTCATCTTTACGAAATCGCGTGTTCCTCGTACCATCGTTGGTCACTTAAAAATCAATGGAACGGCGGAAGCATGGGTGTATTACTTCAATTACTGGGCGCGCACAAACGCTATGGCGATCAAGTCTTGCTGGACGACGCCGACGTCACTATTTCGGACAATCAAAAGGTGGGTTTTGTCGGCCGGAATGGAGCGGGAAAGTCCACACTGTTGAGAGTCTTGCTGGATGAAGAAGATTTGGACGCGGGCGAGGTGATTCGTGGTTCGCATTTGCGAGTCGGCTACTTGCGACAGCATGATCCGTTTCTGCCCGGCGAATCAGCACTCGATTTCTTGATGCGAGACAGCCAGCAACCTGATTGGAAGTGTGGCGAAGTTGCGGGACGCTTTGAAATCAAAGGCCAATATCTGGAAGGACCCATTTCCGAATTGTCCGGTGGTTGGCAGACGCGAGTGAAACTGGCGGCGCTGTTGCTGCATGAACCCAATCTGCTATTGCTAGACGAACCAACCAACTTCTTGGATCTGCGGACGCAGATCTTGCTTGAGCATTTTCTGCGCAGCTTTCCGCAGGCATGTTTGATTGTGTCGCATGATCGAGCGTTCTTGCAGGCAACGTGCGAACAGACATTGGATTTGACTCGAGGCCGTTTGACGATGTACCCCGGCAAGATCGAAGCCTTCTTGGAGTATCAAGCAGAACGCCGCGAACATGATCAACGAGTGAACGCGACGGTGGCGGCCAAGCAGAAACAATTAAAAACGTTTATCGACAAGAATCGAGCGAAAGCCAGTACTGCCAGTCAAGCCCGTTCCAAGGCCAAACAGTTGGAGCGACTGCAACTGACGGAAATTGAAACGGATGATCCAACGGCGTATATTCGGGCGCCTCGAGTAGAACCGCGCCAAGGTCCGGCGCTGCGCTGCCTGGATTTGTCTATCGGCTATCCCGATCACTCGGTCGCCACGGGAATTGGCATTGAAATTGATCATGGCCAGCGCGCCGCCATCGTCGGTGACAACGGTCAGGGAAAAACAACTCTGTTGAGAACGCTTGTCGATTCTTTGGAGCCGCTGGCGGGCCAAGTCAAATGGGGCTACGGCTGTGAAATCGGCGTTTACGCTCAGCACGTTTACACCAGTATCCAAGAGCATCTAACGGTGCTGGAATACTTGGAATACAAAGCGATGGCCGGGACCACGAATCAGCAAATCCTGGCGACGGCTGGTTCGTTGCTTTTCCGAGACGAGCATGTGCGGAAAAAGGTATCGGTGTTGTCAGGTGGTGAACGAGCTCGTTTGTGTATGGCCGGGCTGCTACTGGGCAACTACAACGTTTTGATTTTGGACGAACCGGGCAACCATCTGGATGTAGAAACCGTGGAAGCATTGGCCGAAGCCTTGTTGGATTACAAAGGCACGGTTATCTTCACTAGCCACGATCGGCACTTTATGAAACGTATTGCGTCGTCGGTGATCGAAGTGCGCGATGGACGAGTTCGCAATTACGGCGGTGATTATGACGCGTATCTGTATTCGGTCAACAAGGAAATTGATGACGGAGAACGTGCGGCTGCGGCTGCTAAAGGAAAGTCGTCCGCTGGCAAGACGGCCAACAAGAGTTCGGGCCGTTCGAATCAAGAAGAGCGGAAGCTTCGCAAAGAGCTTAGCAATCTGGAAAAAAAGATCGCTCGCTTGGACGAAGAAAAACGTTCTCTGAACCAGAACTTGCTGACGGAAACCGACCCGCAAGAAGCCTTGCGGCTACACAATGAATTGACTCGCATCAGTCAAGAACTGGACGAAGCGGAACTCCGCTGGTGCGAATTGCAAGAATCTATCGGCGAATAGTCATAGATTCACCGCTGGTAATTCGGCAGCCATTCTAAAACGGGTTGATCACCATCATCTTGGCGGCGGCCATGGCCAAGCCCATGACGTTTAACAAGACAATCATGAGCCCGACGCCAATGATGGTTCGAGTGCCGTCGTCAAAGCTGCGCTTCTTGCCGTCTTTGCCGGGCTTCATCAGGCGGTTCGAAATCACTCCGCATACCCAAGTCCAATGCAACATGACGTGTAGCAAAATGCCC
>JAGQOZ010000451.1 GCA_020426955.1 Planctomycetales bacterium | reverse complement strand
CCGCGTGCGAACCTGCTATCGAAAGTCACATGATGTCTAACATATTGGTCCTGTACCATTCGAACACAAATAACACGCAACGCATGGCGGAACTGATTGCCCAGGGAGCCGGCCAGCTGGAACATACGGACGTCCGACTTCGAAGTATCGCAAATGCAGACGCAACCGACTTGGAATGGTGTGACGGCATCGCGCTTGGTTCGCCGACTAACTACGGCTGTGTGAGTTGGCAAATGAAGCAGTGGTGGGACCAGCAGCCTATTGAGAATTGGGGAAAACGCGACGGGAAAATTGGCTGCGTCTTTTCGTCTGCTGGTGCGTGGGGTGGAGGCCAAGAATGGACCTGCATGGCACTGATGTCAATTCTGATCAATTATGGGTTCCTTGTTTTCGGCTTAACTGACTATTGCGGCGAAAAATTCACCGCTCACTATGGCGCCATTGCTGCCGGGGCGCCCAATGCAGACCGTGAGCAAGAAGCCTGTCGACGCCTAGGACTGCGTTTGTCTGAATGGACAGCCACCATGATCCACGGCCGCAAGGACGCCCATCCTTTAAAGCAAACCTATGAACGATTTCGCGACCTCGGAAAATAATGATCTAGCGCAGATCCGGCTCGCCTGCGTGCAGGGTGACTAGTTCGCGGTGATAGCCGATGTACAGGGTTTGTCCATTGGCAGAGAAACAGATTTTCCAACCCGCTGAATCACTGCGATGCGCTACGCCCAACTCGCGCATGGCGGGAACGGACCACAGACGAGCAACACCACCGGAACTGACGGACGCCAATGTGCGTCCATCGGGCGAGAAAGCTAAACTACGGATTTGCCCGTCATATTCGGTCAAACTTGAGCGTAATCGTCCAGAATTCGTGTCCCAAATTCGAATCGCACCATCATCATGACCGGTCGCCAGCAAGCCCGACTGCTCGCAAAACGCCACGCAATTACCAGGACTTACGACCGGCATACGATGAAGCAAACGACCTGACTTGGGGTCGAACAGCAGGACTTCTCCGAAGTCTCCCACTATGGCCAGTTGAGCTCCTGCGTGATCATAGGCAACACCCTGAGCCTTTCGCTCGTCTGGAATCTCCAACACTCGGCGCTGGTTCCAATTCGGTACGATCTCTAACAGTTGCACTTGTCCACGACAAGCGACTGCCACTTCACTTCGATCAGTTGCAGCAGTGATCCCAAATGCATCTTGGCCTAATTCAAAATGACGAATGACTTCCAGCGTATTGGCGTCACGTAACTCCAAACGGCTTTGAACGCTGCACAGCGTGACGACGGCAAGTCCGTCGCCAATCAGCGTCACGTCATGCACGTGTGTTATATCGGAATTCAAGGTAAGGTGACGATTTTTGTGCGTGTCTATTCGTTCTATACTGTTGCCCCTTACAACTAACAGTCCATCGTCCCGTGTTGGGGCCAAACCGTACACACCGGTTGAAGTGGGACGAGAGATTCGCTTTGCGGTCAAGGTCCAGAGCTTGACAAAGCCATCTTGGCCGCAAGAAACAATTCTCCCATCCGCTGTGAACTTTAGTGAACGAACTTGGCCTTCGTGCGCATCAATGGAAAACTTTCTTGAAGGTGGAGTCAACTGCCTAGTTTCGTCGAATTCAATCAACCAATAATCGATGGTGCCGTCGTCAAATCCGGCAGCGATCATGCGTTCATCGTGGGAAATGCTCAAGCATTTGATTTCTCCGTGCCTCCACGGAAGCTCTAATATTGGCTGGTCTAAATCATCCGCTGCAAACAAAACGGTCCGTCCGCCCTTGGTATCTGACGCTCGACCACTCATGCAAATATATCGCCCCGTAGGCGAAGCAATGGCATGTTTGAACTTGCCACGCTCGTCGCTACCGTCGACGTGGTGAATAAATTGATGTCGCAGCTGGCGAATGTCAGCATCCCATGCGGCAACGAATTCATGATTTCGCCGAGTGGTTGGATCTTTTGTGCGGCTTGGGATCAATAGATGGGAGCCGTCGGGAGTGTATGACAGAGATTCAAAACGAGAATTGGCCGGCTGTGCGCGCAGCAGTTCACCGTCAATGTCATAGAGTTGGACGGCATCATAACGGAATCCAACCACAATGCGTGATCCGTCCGGTGAAAAGGCGACCGATTCGGCATTGGAATCCAACGATTCGAAGTCTCGTTTCCACTGCATCGCTACCAAGTCCCAAAGCTGGACAACTGCTCCGCCAAACAGAATGGACTTGCCGTCCGGAGAAATGTCTAACGCGAACAGCGGCGATGAAACAACTTGGTGCACTGACTCTTGCTGATGGTTTTGCAAGTTCCAGCGCATTACATGTCCGTGGTCTCCGACGGACACCGCACAGTCTGAATTGGGAAGGATCGCCACTTCGTTGGCGGCGCCCGCATGTCGTCCTAGAGTTACGCAGGAAGCTGGTTCGGCTAACGCATCTAGCAAGAACCAACTGAATTCGCGACGATCTGTTTGCCCAGGGCGAGGTTCATGTCGGTCCAAGATTTTCTGAACCTTATCGGTTCGCTCCGAATTCCAAGCATCGAAGGCCTGTTGCATGTCAGCCAGATAGAGCAATTGTTGAGCTTGGCTGGTTTGCTGCTGAGCTTGCGTGAGCGCGAATTTGGTCTTTTGTTGTGCTCGCCAAATCAACAAAAAGCTAACGCTAAACACACAGGCCAGCAGAAGACTGCTAAACATGGCCAGCAAGGCAAATTGTCGATGTCTCTTCACATAAGTCACAAACCAATCGGCGGCCGACGTGCGACTTGCGACAACGGGCTTCCCGTCCAGAAATCGACCCAAGTCTTTGCCCAATGCTTCGGCCGATTCATATCGATTCGAAGGTTCAGCGTAGGTCGCCTTTAAGATGATCGTTTCTAATTCTCGCGGGATGATGGGGTTAAGCCCACGAGGATGCCGAGCAGTTCCGGTGATGATCTGCTGTAAAACTTCGCCTCGATCTTCACCAGCAAACATGGGACACAGTGTACAGAGTTCAAACAAGGTGGCTCCCAGCGAATAAATATCGCTCTGCGGTCCCATTTCAGCTCGACGCCCCAAGGCTTGCTCCGGACTCATGTATCTCCACGTGCCCAAGACGTCCCCCGTGGATGTCAATTGCATGTCATCCAATTGCGCTAATCCAAAATCGGTCAAATAGGCGTGACCTGCATCGTTCACCAAGATATTGGACGGCTTGATGTCTCGATGCAGCACGCCCGATTGATGTGCGTAGTGCAATGCGAAGGCGATTTGTCGCGTCCAATCGGCAACTTGACGTAATCGTATTGGCTCCGGCGGCACCGACGCAATCGAATTCAAATGATCTTGCTGATCGGAAACTTGACGCCACCAGCTTAGTTGCTGAGTCAGTGAGCGGCCACGTACTAGCTTCATTACGAGGTAGTGAATACCATGCTGTTCGCCCGATGAATAGACGGGAACAATATTTGAATGAATCAAGCGTTCGGCGATCAAGGCTTCGTTGCGAAACCGCTGCTGACGAGTTGGGTTCCAATCAAATGGCCCAGAGAGGACTTTGATGGCCACGGTTTCACCGGTCATGGTCGATTCGGCCTGATAGACGATTCCCATGCCTCCACGACCAATGACTTCACCTAGCTGGTATCCACCAAGTTGATTGGCAGTGAACTTGGTGATCAAAGAAGAATGCTGCGGATCACTGCCAGACTTCAGGCGATTTGTCGCATTCACCACATACGCAATGCCTTCCAAGTGGGGACGCAGCTGGTGGGCAATCTGAGAATATTTCTCCAAGTAAGTTTCATAACAGGGCGACTTGCCAGCTTCCAATTCGGCCAGAAATTCGTCGCAGGCCTGAGCAATTCTTTCGTCGTTCGGATCTTCCGTAATCATCTTGTGCTTTAATCCTGTAGATCAGCCAGATGCATTCGCAACTGCAAGATCGCTCGGCGCCAAACCGACTTCACACTGTCAACGGTCCGTTGCGTATCCCTAGCAATTTCGGCAAATGATATTCCCTGCATATGACGCATGATCAATACTTCTCGGTAATCCTCGGCAAGATCCGCAATGGCGTCGGCCAAGAGTACGGCCTGTTCGCGACGAATGGAACTGGCGCTGGGCGAACCGCTTCGATGGTCTGCCAGTTCGCCCAATATTTCCGACGATGCATCCAATTGAGTTCGAATCTGCCGTTCTAAACGCACATCGCGCCGATTCGCGTACAGATACCGTAACGTCGAACAGATTTGCGCAGCCAGAATCGAACGGAGCCATGCCGTCCATTCCGATTCGCTACTTCCCTGAAACTGCCTGATTGATCGCTGAGCCTTCAGAAGGGTTTCTTGAGCGATATCGGACGGGGAAATTTGAGGTGTCCGGCGTACATCAAATTGAATCCGGGCCACCAGATTAACATAGCTGTGGTAACCACGAAACAATTCGTCTAGCGCCTGATCGTCACCCGCTTTAGCGCTTTGAATCAAGCGAACAACCGCATCACTAGCCAGAGATGTCATCGCCAACCAACATTCCTATTCTTGCGCTAACCAATTTGACAAGAAACTCATTCTAGTCGAACGGCAGAAAAATTCTCGAAAAAAGTGTGACACGTTTGGCAACGGAATGCGACTAGGGGATCTGCCGAAAGCTTCCGCGGCTGTTGTGGACTTGGGCGGACTCGGACGATGAAAGCGCAACGTTCGCGAAACATTTCGCCATTCGCACATCGGACGAAGCGGTCGATCACAGCCACCAGAATCGCGTTGGGTTGGCAGGTAATTGGTTTTTGCGAGTTCCAGTTTGTTTTCGAAACATGTTTGACAGGTGAATCATGGCAGTCCCCACCCCCAAGAAGTTAAATCGCCAACGCCGCGCCAGCCGTCGGTTGACCGCAAGGAAACGAGTCTTGGGGCGGCCTTTGCGCGCCGAGTATTTGGAAGATAGGAGGCTACTAACCACGTTCGTTGTTAACGGTACCAACGGGAATGACTTCATCTCGTTTAGTGTATCGGGCTCGGAACTTGTTGCCTCGATCTATGATTCCGATAATCAGGTGCTCGTCGACACTGTTCAAAT
>JAGQOZ010000450.1 GCA_020426955.1 Planctomycetales bacterium | reverse complement strand
CGTTGACATTGCACGGAACTGCGTCGGTCGAAGACGCCACTTGGGTCGATATGAACGATGACGGTCAATGGGAATTGCTCAGCTGCACCGAAGGCCACGATCAACAATTGCGTCTCCATTCGTTTGCCGGAAATCCTCGGCAACCATCTGCGTGGCAGACACAAAGTATTGCTCAAGCCCATCGGATGACTCGTTGGATGTTCGCGCAGTCACTTGGTTCGGGACAAGTGGTTGTGGGCAGTAAAGACCCGCACGGGATGCTGGGCCTGCTGAAGTTGGGGCTCGCCGATTCAGGCGATTCGTTCACGTTGGTTCCGCTGACGTCGGCGCAATGGATAATGTCGATTTGCGCGGTCGATATCAATGGTGATGATCAGTTAGACATTCTCTATTCGGATCGCAAAGGAACG
Organism: Planctomycetales bacterium; assembly: GCA_020426955.1. GTDB lineage: Bacteria > Planctomycetota > Planctomycetia > Pirellulales > Pirellulaceae > JAGQOZ01. The sequence goes on along the minus strand of JAGQOZ010000450.1, from coordinate 4,661 downwards.
AAATCGGGAATCTATGCCCTGCTTGCTCCGCCAGACGAGGAATCGGGGGCCGAATGGCGCAAAATACCCTTGGGCTGTCTGGGACAAGAAGTCATGTTTTTGGACATCGAATCGCACACAAAGCACTCATCCGTCAGCGAGATTGTGGTCGCAGTGAAGACTCGAGATGTTTTTATATTGCGAACGGATGCTTCGCCTGATGTGTCTGGGGTTGGCAAGAGGAGCGAATCGATGATTCGCTTGGACGATCGTCACGTTGGAACGATGAAGGCGGTTCGCTTTGCCGATTTAGACCTGGATGGTTCGAACGAGATTGTCGTGACTTGTGAAGGCGCGACACACGACCGCAGTGGCGTTTTTTACTTGCGAAAAAAACTATCGCAGTGGAATGCCCATGACATCAGTGGTCCAGCCGGCATCAAGTTTGATCGAATCGAAGTATTGGATTTGGATGCCGACGGAGACCTGGATGTACTGACATGTGAAGAACGGTTTGCCGGTCGCGGTCTGGGCGTGATCTGGTATGAAAACCCGTTGCGTTAGCCGATTCGCGATTTTGGAGAAATACAAGATGTTGCAGGTCAGGAAAATAAAAGTCGCTGGCCACAATTGTCGCCAGCGACTTTCCCACCTCGTCTCGCAGTTTCAGCAACGCCGTCTTAAGAGCAAGACGGCGAGCTTAATGCTTCGCTAGTTTGATCGAATCGCCGAAGGCAGCAATTTGCGAAAGCCCGCCAAACGGTTTTGTTTGGTTGGTCTGGTCTGTGCTGAAGGCGATGGTGGCGGAGCCGGAACGTCATTGGCCGGGCTCAGCGAAGGTGCTTCCACAGGAGTGGGAGCCGCCGCGGGAACGGGGCTTTCGACTGGTACCGCCGGATAGAAGGTGCCGTCGATCGGTGCGGCGGTGGTGCAACCAGCGTCACAGCAACTCGAATCGGCACATCCAACGTCCGTACAGCCAACATCGCAGCAGCCTGTTCCGCAGCCACAAGTGTTCTTTTTCGGAGTCCACTTGTATTCGCACACTGGGCATTCGTAGGTGTGCTTCTTCAGCTTCTTGACTGTTTTGACGCAGGCACCGTTGTTCGCACATGGATCGCAGCAGCTTTTTTGCCACGGAAAGACGACCTTAGGCACACAGATTTCGGTGCATTCGATCTTCCAACAGTGCTTTTCTTCTTTGCCGTCTTCCACTTTCAGTTCGCAGCAACTGCTGCATTGTGGGCAGGTGACGTGACCGCCGCAGCAGCCACTGTCGCAACATCCGATGTCGCTGCAACCTGGGCTAGCACAGCCGGCGTCACAGCAGTCGGCAGCCATGGTGGGGCTGACCAGCATGGCCAGACTCATCAACAGGCCGGGAAACAACGCGAGTTTCCTTTTCATATCTTCACTCCTGGTATGGAAGTTTTTGTTTACCGTTTTCAGTTTGTTTGTCGTGAACGAACGTTAATCGTTTAGGAATGGTCGATCGTTTGTGGATTAGAAGTCGACCATGAAGCGAGCACCAATGATGTTGTAGTCGCCGCTATCTCGCGTCGCGAATCGGTCGCTAATGTTGCCGTTGATGTAGTTGAACTGCATGCGAGCGTTCGCGTTCCAGTACCAGTTCAGGCCAAAGGTGAACGACTCACCGACACCACCAAAAATGTTTCCGTCGGTGAGGTCGCCGTACGAATACCGAGCGGCAACTTGCCACGCACCCCAACCTGCTTCCACATCGTCATCACACGAACGAACCATCCAGAAGTTCTGGAACGGTTTGATTCGGTCCAACGTGCCGTCGGTTCGATCCCACGGCATGTGTTCGCCAGTCAAGAAATACGAAATGTAGAAGTAGCCACCATCGAATTGCAGGTCGTTTCCAATGGCTGCGTTGCGGTCCAGCCATACGCTTTGATATTCGCCCACGAATTGGAACGCTCCGACATTCACCACCGATTCCACGCCTAACAGCGTATAGGTGGATGCTCCGGCAATCTGGCCGGTGTCGATCCAACGATTTCGGCTTCGAGCTTCCGGTCGATGACGGAAACGAGCTTCATTGTTAGCGGCGTTACCGGCCGGATCGGCGTAGCTGCCCGAAACGGCCCAATGCGCGTAACCTCGTCCGTCAGAGACTTCGTCATACCAGATGGTATTCGCAAAACGGCCCGCCAATTCCAACTGGTAGGCATCGCCGATGTAGTTTCCTTCGTCCTGAATTAAACGCTGGTTGTAGACACCATAACGCCAGTTGTAGGCTAAGTCGTCGCTATAGCCATAGGAAACCAAGCCAAAGCGCCGAGCGTCCTGGTTGAACGATTCAATGATAAAGGGTCGTTCTAGGAAAACGTTGTAACGAGAACTGTTTAGGTGATCCAAGCCGTAGGGACGCTTCTGGTTACCCAGCAAGACAGTTTGCAAGAAGGGAATTTCTTCCCAGCCCAGAAAGACGTCTCGGAATTCGACGTCGTTGCCGCCGGCGTATTCCATTTCGATCTTGTACAGCATGTTGTCTTTGATCTTGCCGCCAACACCGATACGCACACGACGAAAGCCGATGCGGTCTTCTGGGTCGTCGCCTCCTTCAAAGTTGCTGATGTCGCCAGATGTCTGCGGGAAGGTCCAATAGTCGGCATGAATTCGGCCGTATACCTTCATGGTAGATCCCGACGATCCGGAGTGGACAATCGTTTTGTCGCCGGTGAATTCGTCTACTTCTTCCGTCAAATCTTCCAGGCTGGATTCCAGATCTTTGATCTTGTCCGCCAGTTCGGAATCTTTGTCTTCATCTTCCTCTTCGTCGTCGGCCCAGTTGCGGAAGCCAACGGCAGAAACTCGTGGTGCACGAGTATCATGCAGCTCTTGCTCTAGTCGTTCGATACGAGCATTCTGCTGATCGATGGCATTTAAGAGCTGACTAACATCCGCCTCCTGTGCACTAGCTTGCCCGCAAAGCGGCAATGTCGCCAAGCAGGCGCCCAAGCACAGGTGCCAAAATCGTAAGCGCATTCGATTTCTCCTCCGTGATAAGAATAAGAAGCCTTTGTGCTTCTTTTGCCGTTCGCATAGTCCTTCGCAAACGTGTCTGGAGTACAAATCGAGCGGTTCTAAGGGCTGAAAATATTAAGGTACGACTTGCAGGTGTTTTTCGCGCGGCCGCAACCCGACCAACAATCAAGACCGGTATAATCGGCCAGCGGAAGGCAGGACGATTGCTTCAGTGCGAACAGTTGTCAAAGTTGGAATAATCCGAACCAAATTTGTCTGATTTGGCGAATGGGAACAATTAAGAATGGCCGCAGTCGGTCGTTGCCGAATGCGGCCATAGCGATTTCAATTGTCGAATCAAACGCTGGGCGGCCAGATCAATTGGTTTCACTGCCGGCCGGTTGGGCCAAGGCAGCGCGGTAATCCGCCACCGCTTTGAAGTAGTCCGATTCGGCGTCGATCAGCACCAACTGGGCGTCAGTAACGGCCTTTTCATAGATATTCAATACAATCAAATCGATATCGCCTGCGTTGAAACGATCTCGCGCCAACTGGAGTGACTGTTCGGCTAAATTGGCATTCAGTTCTGCTCGTTCAATGCGCATTTCGGCTGCTTGTAGGGCGGAATGCGCGTCTTGCACGGCAACGGTGACCTTGTTCACGATGAATTCTCGTTTCGCGCATAACTGACGCAGTTTGGCGTTAGCCGCCATGCGTTTGCCTCGAGCTTGCCGTCGCTGCAGCGGTACTTCACCGTACAGTCCGGCTTCCAATTCGAAGGGAGTTTTGTCGCCAATAGAGTTGGTCGGATTGCCAATATCCTGGGCTGCACCCACGGCAGCATCCAGCTTAGGCAGCATCGAATTATTCGCTTCGGCAATTTGCACGCGCACTCGGCGAACTTCGAAATCGATTTCCGCGATTTCAGGTCGAGCGGCGATGGCAGAGGCAATGTCGGATTCTAGCTGGGCGGCATCAATTTCGGTCAACGGCGGCACTTCATCCGGCACTTGTGCCAATTCCGCGATCATGGGCTGCCCTGCGGCGTCTCGCAAAAAGAGTGACAACTTGATGGCAGACGCTTGAAATTTCCGAGCGGTTTCAATCAACTTGGTTTCTCGATCTGCGATCAAACGCTGATTATCGATATCGGCAATCGGAGCTAAGTCCCCTGCGGCAACGCGTTCTTTTACTTGGCCAACTCGCTGCAATCCCAAGTCGACCAGTGCTTCGGCAGCTCGCGTCGAGCGACCGGCCGCGACCCAGCTCCAATAGGAATACGCGGCTTCCTGATTGAAGAGCAGCAATTGTGCTTGGGTGAATGGCTGAGTCGCTTGTCTGGCGAGTGCGGCTTGCATGACTTCGGACCGCCGTTGATCAATCTGTCGATTTTTCAACAACGGCACACCAAACCCTGCGGAGAATTCGCCACCTTCATTGGTTTCGCGTTCTTTAAACCAGGGTTGAAACTTCCCGTCGCCAATCTTGTAGCCGCTATAGACGTAGCCGCCGCCGTACATGGGCTGGTTCAATTCGACCAACGATCGATAGGTTTTGTAAAAGCCCAGCGGAGCGGCGATGCTGTAAGCTTTGGCTGTCAGATCGAATTCGCCCCAGGCTGAAACTTCTTTGCCGGCTGCAATTTGTTGTTCGGCAAAGGCGACTCGGAGCAAAGGGTACGACGCTTC
>JAGQOZ010000449.1 GCA_020426955.1 Planctomycetales bacterium | reverse complement strand
AGGATTCCACGCTGTTCGTCACGCTGTCCGGGCTAAAACGGACTCCGTCCAGCAACTGCGATTGGATCCGTCGCCGATTGTCCGAAACCGCCGTTGCATTCAAATCGCGGCGATCTGTTGAGCGAGTGGCTTCGCCGGTTGCTGACGCTGGAGGCGAAAGTTTCCCGAAGTCTTCTCGGCCAACTGGTTGATTCGAACCAAGCGGGGTTGTCGGCGAATTCGACTGACCGCTGTTGGAAAACGGATCGGTGTTGGCAGCCGTTGTGGTAGACGAAGTGATATTGGTGGGTGCGGAAAGATCGATGGGTTCGGTCGACACAATTTCGAATTCGCTGGTTCCCGGCCGCCAGCGAAATTCAAATGACGTACCATATTCAATGGCGTCGAAACGAGCGTCCGCGAGCGCTTCACATAGTTGTTCGGCGGCAAGTTGGATTTCGTTTCGTCGCCACGGGCGTAACAGAGCGGGGCCGCTGAGCATGGCGACACTGACAATGATGGCCAACACAATCATCATTTCAATCAGCGTATACCCAGCCACTAAGCGGCGCGGCACCCTGCGTCGGCGCGCTGCCCGTGGCTGCACATGATGGAAACGATTGTCTTGCACGTCATGAATCTCGTTCGGTGAAACCGTTCTTTGTTGGTAGTCCCGCCTTCAGGCGGAATCGTTTGCCAAGGGATTTCCGCCTGAAGGCGGGACTACGAGCTTCATTCGCTCAGTTGTTTGCCCCACCACCAGTATTGTCCGGCGTGTTTGTTCCGCCTTCGCCAGAGCCGCTGCCGGTCCAGTTGGTGATATCATCTTCGGTGTTGTCTTGTCCGTCGGGGCCTAGCGACCAGATATCGGGCGAATCCGCGCTGCCTCGAGTACCCGGATACTGGTACTGAATCTGGTTGCCCCAGGCGTCAACCGGCACGGTGTTTTCTTCCAGATAGGGTCCGTCCCAATTGCGGCCTCGAGCTTCATCGGCGGGCTTGGTCAGCAGCGATGCCAAACCTTCTTCGGTAGACGGATACGTGCGGTTGTCTACTTTGTAAAACTTCAACGCTTCTTCGATGCTGTTAATTTGCGTCAGTGTCAATTGTTTGTCAGCCTTATCTTGTTGGCTCAACAAACGAGGCCCGACCATGGCAATTAGCAATACCAAGATGGCCAACACAATCATGACCTCCACCAGCGTGAAGCCGCGATGTTTGTTCCTGTGACGATGGTTCATTTCTGATCCTTTCTTCCAATTTCTATGTTCGCTTCGTCCGCAAAACTAAACGGACGCACTCATATCAAATACGGGTAGCAGCAAGGCAACCAAGACAAACAGGATAGCGCAGCCAATGATGACCAACATGACCGGTTCGATCAATCGCACCATCAAGTTCAGCTTGCGATCCATTTTAGTATCAATGGTATTCGCGATATTCACTAGCACTCGATCCAGGCTATTCGATTCTTCGGCAATGCGAATCATGGCCATGACGGACGGAGGAATCAGGCCGGATTTGGCCAAGGGTGCCGACAGTGTTTCGCCTGCCGAAATATTATCCGCCGAATCCAAAATCGCCTTTTCTAACAAGCTGTTGCCGACCGATCCGCTACTAATTTCCAAAGCGCGAAGTATCGGCACACCGTTGGTCAGCAGCGTCCCTAGAACTCGGCAAAAACGCGAAACAGCCGAATCATGCAATACGCCGCCCACAATCGGCAACTTCAGTAACCATTTGTCGGCAAAATGTTTACCTTGGTCCGTAAGCCACAATTTTCGCAATCCGTAGATGGCTCCGACCACACCGGCAATAACCAAGACGCCATATTTCAACAGGAAATCGCTGGCGCCCAGCAGAATATGCGTTGCCAGAGGAAGCCCTGTGCCTTGTCGTTCCAGTCGGTCAAACAGCCCTTCAAATTTGGGCACAAAAAACACCACCAACAGCAAGGTAACGGCGATGCCACCTACCATCAGAAAACTGGGGTAGGCCATCGCGCCTTTGACTTTGCCTTTCAATTCTTCTTGCAGTTCCAGAAATCCGGCAACTCGAGACAGCGCTTCTTCCAAAAACGCGCCCTCGGAACCGGCTCGTACCATGCTGATGGTTAGATCGGAAAACGTTTTGGGATGTTTGGCCATGGCGTCTTCCAAGGCCACGCCTTCCGAGACGTCGTCATGCACTTGCTGCATGATTTCTGCCAAGACAGGGTTGGCGGATTCTTCGGCCAGTAGTTTGAGCGAACCCAGTAGCGGCACGCCATTTTGCAGGAGGTCGGAAAGTTGAGTCAGAGATGCCGCGACTTGTTCGGCACTAGGTCGTCTGCGAATTTGCCACGCGGCTTTAGCCTTGGCTTCCATGTCCTCAATTTTGAGCACAAACAAGCTGCGTTCAGCCAAGATGCTGGTGGCGTCGCGTTCAGAAGACGCTTTCAGCTGACCGGAAACGTCTTGGCCGTTTAGGTCTCGAGCAATATATGCGAACTCGGGCATGTCATATACCGTCAACAAGCGTGGCCAAACTAGTCGGCCTTGGTAACTCGCAAGACCTCGTCCACCGTCGTGACTCCGTTAAGAACCTTCTGCCAACCGTCGTCGCGAAGCGTCAGCATGCCGGCTTCCTGCGCGGCCTTTTTGATCAGATTGCTAGGAGCTCGTTCATTGGCCAGTTGGCGAACTTCGTCATTGCTGACCAACAATTCGTAGATACCCATACGGCCCGAATATCCGGTGCCTCGACATTGACGACAACCGTTTGGCCGGAATAGTTCTGTATCGCCAAGCCGATCCAGAGGAAAATCTTCGGGCAATTCGTCTGCGGCTGGTTGATACGTTTGGCGGCATTCTTTGCAAAGGGTTCGCACCAGTCGCTGAGCCATCACGCCTTCGACAGTACTGCTGACCAAGAACGGTTCCACGCCCATGTCGGACAGTCGCATGAAGGCGCTGGCTGAATCATTAGTGTGCAGCGTGCTGAAGACCAAGTGCCCGGTCAGCGACGCCTGCGTGGCGTTTTCCGCCGTTTCTAAGTCTCGAATTTCACCCACCAACACCACGTCGGGATCGTGACGCAAGATACTGCGCAAGCTGGCGGCAAACGTCAGGCCCACTTTGGTGTTGACCTGAATCTGATTGATGCCTTCCAGCTGATATTCGATGGGGTCTTCCGTGGTGATGATCTTGGTGTCTTCGCTCTTGATTTCGCTGAGTGCACTATACAGCGTGGTCGTTTTTCCCGAACCCGTCGGACCGGTGACCAAGACGATACCGTGCGGCAGACGAATCAGATTCTGGAAGCGTTGGTAAACGCTATCCGGCATGCCGATCCCTTTGAGCGAAAAGTGCAAGTTCTCTTTGTCTAGAACTCGCATGACAATGCCTTCGCCGTGCAGCATTGGAATAATGGAGACTCGAATATCGATTTCTCGACCAGCGACGCGAAGCTTGATGCGTCCGTCCTGCGGCACTCGTTTTTCCGCGATATTCAATCGAGCCATAATCTTCAGCCGACTAACAATGGCGGCGTGAAAACGGTTCATTTCGGGCGGAGTTGGTTGTTTCTGCAAGACGCCGTCGATGCGATAACGAATCTTCAATCCCGATTCTTGTGCTTCAATGTGAATGTCACTGGCGCGAGCCATCACAGCTTCGCTTAAGATTTCGTTGACCAGGCGAACCACCGACGCTTCTTGCGCTTGCGCCGAATCTTCACTGCCATCGAATTCAATATCTTCCAGAATTTCAACGCCGTCATTGGCCGCCGCCGCTTGCAGCAACAAGCCATCCACGGTTTCCGCACCCACGCCCAAGTAGGACTTGATCAGCTTGGCCAAATCTTCGTCCGGCACCAAGACCGGAAAGACCGTGGTGGACATCGCTTCACTGACCGCATCCAAGGCGTGTAGATCAAACGGATCGCTGGTGGCCATCACCAATGCGCCGTCCTTACGACCGATAGGGAAAATTCGATAGCGATGAATCAATTTGACCGGAAAATCTTTGACGGATTCTGTATCCACCGTCACCTTCGACAGATCGGCCGTGCCAAAACCAATCGTGTTGGCGATGGCGCCAATCGCTTCGTCACCGGAATCCATACCGAGCGCTTGAGCCAACGAGTCGTACGATTCGCCTCGAGCCAAAAATTCACGAGCAACTTGGATATCTTTGGCCTGCAGCGTCCGTTCCGAGGACGTGACCTCAGCTGGGTTGTCGAGTGTACTGGCCATAATTTGTCTGCTATCTCTGTTCGCTAACTAGCAACTCAGTCCGATAAAGACGAAAACGACTCGGTTGCTATTTCAATGTAGGGGGAACGCAAGTTTATTCCGCACGCGTTGAAATTTGATGCTCGTTCATCTACGGACGACGGCACAGACTCAAAATTCACCGCGAGACGTTTAAATACCAAACTTCCGTCTTCAGGTGGGATGGAGGCAGGAGCGAACCCGACACACGGACTCGCCGAGGAAATCTAGGGTAGTGGTCGCGCATCGGCAAGTCAATATCGATGCGCAGCCAGCTTAGCATTGCCACATTTGGTGCGAACCAAGTTACCAAGCGAGAATTGAGCGTCTGTCAACAAACCGAATCAAACCGTTTTATATTCAGCCTGATAAACGACAAGTTTTTTTCTTGACCATCCCGTTAAGCAAATTCGCCTACCACCAAAGTGATATTTTGACCACCAAAGCCAAAACTATTGTTCACCGCAACCGAACACTTGGTTTCTCGCGCCACATTCGGCACGTAATCCAGGTCGCATAGGGGATCTGGATTTTCATAATTGATGGTAGGAGGCAACACGTTATCTCGAATCGCCAGCAGGCACACAATCATTTCCGTGACACCGGCAGCGGCAATCAGATGTCCCATCATGCTTTTGGTGCTAGAAACAGGAATGGAGGCCGCTTTGTCACCAAACGCGCCCTTACACGCCAGCGTTTCCACTTTGTCATTAACGGTGGTGCTGGTGCCGTGGGCATTGACGTAATGGACATCTTCCGCGTTCTTGCCGGCGTCTTCGAGTGCCATTTTCATGCACGCAATCGCTCCACGACCTTCCGGGTGGATGTCAGTGATGCGATACGCAT
>JAGQOZ010000044.1 GCA_020426955.1 Planctomycetales bacterium | reverse complement strand
TCCAATTGCATACGCAACGGACGAAGTTCGGCCGAGCCGATGAATTCACTGTCTTTGTGCGCCAGTCTGTAGCTAGGATGTTCAATGATGGCCTGTAGGTTTTCGGATGCTTCGTTGTCCACGAATACGCCTTTCGTCTGAGCTGCTGGATTGGGAGTCGGTGAAGTGGTGGGAATGCTGACGGTACGATAGTCAATCCAACGTACCAACAGCAATCCAACAGCTGCGGCAATCAGCCACAGCAGTCGCACGTAAAAATCTTCCGTCGGGGTGCCTCGTGGCCAGAACACCAAAAGCACCAGCGTGACCAAACCGGCCAAAGTGGTCAATGGCAGCCGATTCGATCTGGCCACCAGCAGCGCTATCACAACGCTAGTGGTCAAGATGGCCAAGGCCGCCACTTCGCCGGCATAAATTCCTAGAAACAGGCCGAAGATTGGCAAGGGGTCACGCCCATGTTTCAAAAATGGAACCGACCAACTATGTTTTGATTGCCCTTGGAAACATCGCAGCAGCTTCCCGTAGGCGAACCCGACGATTCCGCCAAAACCAGCGGCAAGCAGTCTGGTGATAGAAACCAACGATTCAGGAGCTTGATAAGATTCCAGCATTTCCTGCAGCGAATTTTGGTCCGTCGGCAGGAAACAGGCCGCGACCATTCCGACTACCACGCCGAACCAAATCAGCGGAGTTGGTACTTGGTTCCCATCAATGCGATTCAGCACAATCGACATCAGCAACGTTGCCAGAATCAACGAACGCACGAGCACGCCCAGCAGGTAAAGATCCGGCGTGACGTTGTAGTAGACTGTTCGATGGCCCTGCAGTAGCGAACTGGCAATGATCATAAAGATCACGCCGACGATTGCTTCGACCAACGGGTATCGAATTGAAATTGGTGCCGCACAATCTCGACATCGTCCTTTCAGCATGAGCCAACCCAAGACCGGCAAATTATCTCGTGAACGAATCGGCGATTCGCACTTCGGACACCTCGATGGTGGATGAACAATGCTCATCCCAGCCGGCCAGCGATAGACCACCACGTTCAAGAAACTGCCAATGGCGCTGCCTACCATGCCGATCCAGATCACCGCCAGCCAACGACCGTCGTCCAGCACCAGTTGCAAGATTCCGGCTAAGGTTAACAGAGGTGACCAGACAGGCTGCGGCATAAGTATAGTTCGAACCGAAAGGGCTATTTCCTAAAGCGAATGGCAGATGATGTTTCTTGACTGCCCTGTAGTAGATAAGGTTGACGAATCCTAGGACACAAGGATTCGTAGCCTCATCCACTTCGTTTATTCTGGGATTCGTGGCCTCATCCACTACGTTTGTTTTGGGATTTGTGGCCTCATCCACAAGTAAAACGTCCACGGTCGCTGGCCTAAAACGCCTTACGCTACCAACAAAATGACGCGTCGAAAAGCGCACCGCAGTAAAATTAGTCGAACGCTGCGTTTGCCGTTTGGCACGCAAGCCTGATTCGTTTCATTCCAATAGTTCCACAAAAACGGGGGCTCGCATTTCTAATCCGGACGTCAGTTCCATGAAGCGAACCTTGCAATACAACCGAGGTTCCACCCATTGGCCTTTGGCCTTGCATTTCAACAGCGGTGACGAAGTGTGCAGCGTTCGTAACGTTTGGTTGAGCTGACCTCGCAGCCGAAAATCAATTCCCGAACCGACTCGGCCTACATACCGCAACTGGCCTGCGACTTCGGCCGCTAGGATTAGACTTTCAAAGTCGTCTTGCTTGGGGACGTAACCAAAAATGACGCAAACCAGTTGTTGCGACCGTTTGATTTTCAACCAAGCGTCCGACCGCTTGCCAGGTTCGTAGCGGCTGGACAAACGCTTGGCCATCACGCCTTCCATTTCTTGAGCTACAACGGTTTCAAACAGCGTTGTCCCCACGCCCAGAATGGCTTGACTGACAAACACGGGCGCTGATTCGTCCAGGTGAGTAATGGTATTCTCCAAGACCGCTCGGCGATCGTACAGCGGCCGATGCATCAACGATGCAAACTGTTGGTACAGCTGGTCGAACACCAAATAGGTCACCGGTGACGCTTGGGACAGCGTTTGGATCTTTAATGGCGAACGCGCTTGTTCCCGACTTTGCAACGCTGGGAAATCGGCTTTGCCTTCAGCGTCCAGCACCACAATTTCGCCATCCAGAACCGTTCCAGCCGGCAACGATTGTAGACATTGCAGTTCTGGATAGCGGTCGGTGATGTCAAACCGCCGACGATTCATCAGGCGAATTCGATGCTGGTCGATATACGCTAAAGCTCGAGTGCCATCCCATTTGACTTCGAACTGAAATTCGTCCGAATCGAACGGTGCGGATGATTTGGCCAACATCGGCGCCACAAAGTCGGGCAGTTGCGGTTGTGACATGGCGTTGACACCTCGGCGAAACATTCGATTGTGCCGAATCCGCATTGCGGCGAATCAAGTCGCGGAACGTGACGCGTGAACGGCTTCAATTCGTTGACAGACTCGATCCAAATCGTGGTCTGTCATGGCCGTACCGCTGGGCAAACACAAACCTGTTTCAAAGGCCGATTCGGCGACTTTTCCACCGCGATATTCACATTCCGCAAACAACGGCTGCATGTGGAGCGGCAACCACAATCGTCTGGATTCAATGTTGTCTGTTTCCAACGCCAGGCGAATGTCGTCGCAAGAAGCTCCAAATTGTGCTGCGTCTATCGTGATGACTGACAACCAATCATTGGGCTGGCCGAAGGACGCTCGAGGCATAAAACCGATACCGGGTAGTTGCCCCAAGCGTTCTTTGTAATACGCCATGATTTGCCGTCGCTTGGCAACTCGTTCATCCAGCACTTCCAGTTGTCCAATTCCCACGCCGGCCAAGACGTTGCTAAGTCGGTAGTTGAAGCCCAATTCTTTGTGCAAGTAAATCGGACCAGGTTCTTTGGACTGTGTGGACCAAAAGCGAATTTTGTCCGCCAGCGCTTGGTCAAACGAACACAACATGCCGCCGCCGCTGGTGGTGATGATCTTGTTGCCATTGAATGAGAACGTGCTGAGGGGACAGGACGCACCCACTGGTTTGTCGCGATAGGAAGCGCCCAAGGCTTCGGCGGCGTCTTCGATCACGGGAATTTCAAACCGATCGGCTTCGCTGCGAATGGCATCTAAGTCGGCGCTTTGGCCCAGGATGTCGACCGCGATAATGGCTTTGGGCAGTCGATTGCGCTGGTTCGATTCGGCTAATTCGTCGTGCAGTAGATTCGGATCCATGTTCCAACTGATGCGGTCCGAATCCAAGAAGACGGGCTGCGCGTGTTCGTAACAAATCGGATTGGCGGACGCACAAAACGTAAAGCTGGAACAGATCACTCGATCTCCAGCACTCACCCCGACCGCTCGCAACGCCAAATGCAGCGCCGCTGTGCCACTGGCTACGGCAACGGCATAGGGTGCTTGAACCTTGGCGGCAAATTCACGTTCGAACCGTTCCAGATGAGGTCCGACAGGTGCGACCCAGTTGGTTTCAAACGCCTCAGTGACATAGGCCTGTTCACGACCAGACATGTGTGGAGGCGAAAGATACAATCGAGCGGAAGATGTCATGATCGAATAGAACCGTCACAAGAAAAACAAGACGTTGTCAGCAGACAACGCCTTTGAAAGAAGGTTGTGACATTATACGTCACGACCGGCGTAACTTGGCGGTTTGGTGTCCTATCGACGAGGAATACGATAAAACCCCGGATAGTAGTTCAAAGTGGAACCAAACCGAGGGAGGCCTCGAGTTGACCACCCCATGCGCCCGGTGATCATTTGGCTGGCTTGCTGGCTCTGTTGTTGCCTGTATTGGTCCTGTATCTGGGAAACTTGCTGCTGCAATTGAGCACTTTGGCGTTGCTGTGCAATCTGTTCTTGCTGCTGTTCAATCTGAGGTCGTACCAAAGTGTGGTAATTCGGCAAAGCGGCGGTACCTTGGTTTGTCCCCAATTGCACGTAGGGGCTGACCGTGGGACGATTGTACAGAAAATTCCGAGTGGCGTTGTACATACTTCGCGAATTGCCGCTGGAATACTGGGCGTGTGCGTCGGACGCCATGGCCAATAGCAAAAGAGCCAGACTCAGCGTCGAATAACGAAACATGTTTTCGCTCCTATCGTTGGGGGGAAGCAACTCGTATTCAGCCGGATAATCGTCACAAACTACCTGGACCGTTGAGCTTTTCTGCCTCTTGTGCAAATTTTACCTTCATTTATACAGAAAGGGAAATTGGGCGGTGGTTTGTCGACTCCAGCGGGGCATTCGTTCCGACGAATTTCTGAGCTATATTGGCAACAATCTTTCTTCGCAAGCTGCAGAAACTCCCTGATGCGTATATTGATCCTGGCTCAGTTTTTCGAACCCGACATCACCGCGGCGGCATTTCGCCTCAGTGATTTCACTCGGCTGCTAGCTTCCCAGGGTCACGAAGTGGAAGTCATTACGGCCGAACCGCATAAGGCCACCGTGGACGTAGTGGATGACAGCCATTTTGCCGAATTGGGTGTCAAGATCCATCGCTGTAAGATCAAGCACCTGAGCGATGGCGGTGGTTCGAAAGCGTACATTGGCCACTATCTATCTTTTGTCCGATCGGGGATTGCGGCAGGACTGAAGATTTGGCGGAGCGGTTGGAAGCCGGATGTCATCTACGCCAGTAGTCCGCCCTTGTTTATTGGGCTCAGCGGCCGATTTCTGTCCGTTCTGTTTCGTCGACCCATGGTGTTTGAAATCCGAGACATCTGGCCAGATGCGGCGGTGGCTGCAGGGCAATTAAGCTCCAGTGGTTGGGCCTATCGCATTGGTCGCACCTTGGAACGCTACTTTTATCGCAAAGCGAAACATTTGACATGCGTTAGCGCTCCGATGAAAGACTATTTGAACGAACAATGCCAAACGCCTGTGACGGTGGTCTATAACGGCGTGAATCTGGATAGTGTCAGCCAACCGCAAGTCAACACCAAGGAACCTTCGACACACAAGGAAATTTTGTACGCCGGCAACATTGGCTTGCTGCAGAATCTGGATGTGTTGGTCACCGCGTTTCATGAACTTTCGCAAGCAGGTCAGATCGACGGCTGGAAGGTGCGAATTATCGGAGCCGGTGCGCAACGAGAAGACGTGCTGGAATTGGCTGACCAATATCAAAACCCAGCCATCAGTATCGAACCGCCGGTTTCACGGGAACGAGTCTACCAGGAGTTGCGTTCGGCCGATTTGTTGTTCTTGAATCTCAAGAGCAGTGAAACGCTGGCCAAATCCATACCGTCCAAGTTGTTTGACTATCTCCTGGCTGCTCGTCCAATCCTAGGCGGCATTGAAGGCGAAGGACAAGACATTTTGGAATCGACCGGCGCGAACCGCTG
This sequence comes from Planctomycetales bacterium, assembly GCA_020426955.1. Classification (GTDB taxonomy): domain Bacteria; phylum Planctomycetota; class Planctomycetia; order Pirellulales; family Pirellulaceae; genus JAGQOZ01. The sequence goes on along the minus strand of JAGQOZ010000044.1, from coordinate 14,811 downwards.
CTTTCGCCCGGGCGATCAAGACGATCTGAAACAGCAGTTGCTGCAGATGCTGGGTTCGTTCGAACAATACGAAGCGAACGCCAGCCAGAATCTGGAATTGGTTAAGCAACGTTTTTCGCGCGAAGCCGCCGTTCAAGAACTGGTGTCGGTTTTTGAACGAGTTACCCAGCGGTAATCAATCCATTCGCACGCCAATGGAAAGCAACAGATTGGCAAACCGTTGCTGATCGGCGGTCTGGATCGTCAACACGTGATCTCGAGTGTTCACCGCATCGTAGAACGCCCATTTTTCGATTGGCTGGAGCGCCACGTCGACCTGGGCTTCCGCAAAGGCGTCGCGGTATTCGGCCCAGACCGGCGGATCACCGTCCAAGGCATACGGCCCAGTGGTTTCGTACATCATGGTATTGGCCGCTTCAATGGGGATGGCCGTTAACAATGCCTTCAGCACTTGTGTGCAAGTCACCAAACCCGGCGACAGATTCAGGCTGACCAATTCCGCATTCGGTCCCAACGTGCTGCTGCACGGATAGTTTCCGTCCGCAATCAGAATCTTGCCATGGTGCCCCGCTCGACCAATCACTTCATTAATCTTGGGGTGAATCAACTGATGCTTCAGCATGTTTTGCTCCTATTTTTCGATTTCTGTGTCCTGGGTTTGCGTGATCCCGAATAACGCAGATCATGTCGCTTCTTGTCTGATGAAAATGTAATATCGCCGAACGCTTCAGACTATTCGCCCAATGATAATTCATTTCTTGAAACGAATGTTACCGTTCAGAAGCGGACGCCTTTCGCCTGGATCGCGTTCTTCCCGGAATTCACTTAACTCGGAGGCGGTCGGAGTTGGATCGAACTGTAAATAGTTCGCGAGTTGGTCTTCCGTCACAATTGTTTGGAATTCAACAGTCGCCTGTCCTTCCATGGATTCTGTGACCTGAATGAGGTTTGTACTTCGAAAAGTCTTTCTGGCTCGAACATGCAGGCTCGACCGTGGTTGTGCGAATGTGTCGTCCCGCCCTTTCGATATGGAGTTTGATGGTGGTCGATGTTCAAAATGAACACTCGACATTGACCGCTTGCTTGTGAGCAGACTGCGACTCGCAACCCACCGGACGGTCGTTTGAATCCTTTCGTTCGAGGCGTAGTGCGTATTTGTGATTCTTTCTTCTAGAACATCGCGGCGGATCGCGCTGGCGCACATGCCGGCGGCGAAGACGGTCAGTACTAGCAATCCCGGTAATCCAAATTGCCACCTTCCACCGCCATTGCGCTCAATCCCGCCAAGGCAGAAGAGAGTAGAAACTCGACGATCAGCAAGCGTCTTCATGACCCAGATGTCAAGAATACATAGCAACACAAAGAATCCGATCACTATCGGGATGGGCATGTGATTCCTGGGTTTAAGCAAAAGGACAGATGATGCCAGCGTCATGCCGAAGACAATGTGGACGCCGCACCATGTCACAGCGTTTCGTCTTGAAAATTCACTGCGTTTGAGCAGGCCTGGTCCAATAAACAACAAGAATACGTTGGGGTCGATACGCAGATTTGCCAAACCAAAGTAGCAAACAAGCCAATCTGCCAAAGACAACGCGCCGACAATCATAAAGACCCACGCGATGACAATGACCGAGCGTGGCAGCGGTGGTGGTGTAAATAGGGGCCGTACCGCCATCAAAAATACCTCTGAATGGGAAAATCAGGTTGCCCTGTTTGTAACGGCATTCATGACTTCTGAGCGTTTCAATTTCCCCTTATTTTGGCCTGCATGCAATTCAAAAGCTATGGTTTGTCGAGCCATTTTCCGGACGGCAATCCAGCGAACCACGTCCGCTGGATTCGCGTAGTTCCCGTTGTCTTTCTGGTGGCGTGAATGCCAGCAAGTTCGACGCGAGTCCAGCGAAATTGACGTTTTGACCAATAACGAGTCGATACTTCGAATGGAAACAACTGAGAACAGATTCGTATGATAGGCACTTGGATGGTTCGCATCACGGGACGAACGGTAGTGTGGCTGGCAACGCTAGGAGTGCTAGCGGCGTGGGGTATTCGGTTGACCATCCGAGATTCTCGTCCTGAATACGCCGTCCTTTTCTATGCCACTCCGCCGTCGCTGATTTTTGGCGGGACCGTGATTGCGGCGTTTGGTTGGAGCGTTCGTGGCAAGCGGATCGCGGCTGGTCTTTCTTACTTTGTGATGGCTTGCTCGTTCATCTTGTGGATTGGCTCCAGCTATCAGATGACGATTCCCTTTTCACAACCGCATGATGGGCTGAAAGTGGTCTACTGGAATACCGCTCGAGGTGCCTTTGGGTGGCACGGAGTTTTTTGGGAGCTTCAAAAACAAAGGCCGGATGTCATTGCGGTTTGTGAAGCCGGCATGTCCAAAGAAGACTTGGACGATTGGCAAGCCGCATTTCCTCAGTATCAGGCCACCGACATGGACGGCCAACTGTTGCTGCTCAGCAAGATCCCGATTGGCCAATTGGGTTACTGTGATTTGCGAACCGGTAAGTACAAACGAATTCGACTGGATACCAACACCGGTCCTGTTCAATTAGTCTTAGTGGATGTGGATTCCAACACATCGATTAACCGAGACACGTTGTTCGAATCGATTGTGGATGAACTGACGTGTTGGCAAAACGATCCGATGTTGATTGTGGGCGACTTCAACACGCCTCGAGATTCAGTGCATTTTCACCACTTTGAACGACGTTTTCGCAATGCCTTTGAAACTTCGGGCAAAGGCTACGCGCCCACGTGGCCAATGCCGTTCCCCGTGCTGCAAATTGATCACGCATGGCACAACAACCGCTTGGCCGTCACCGAATGCCACCAGGAATGGACTCGGTTTTCTGACCATCGTCCCATGATCTTGCATGTGCGGCCGGAAGTGCCCGTGTCGACTATCAAGAACGACAACGCTTTGGACGGCGTGTTGTAGTAGTCAGCCGGCGATTCGCTTCACTTCCGTTTCTATGCGAAACGGCATCTGCACGCCATTGACTTCGTGATATTGGGCAATGCGTCTGGCAATTCGGAACGTTCCTGCCGAAGTGGTGCGCTGTTGTTCGACCTGTACTAGCAAGAAGGACCGAACGTCAAACCAGCGATCTTCGACCGAACCATCTCGCGCTTCAATCCGAACGTGAAAGCACACCTGTCCGCCAATCGCTTGCCGTCCAAGGCAATGGGCGTTTCGAATCGAATCTAATGAAGGCGATGTTGGTAAAACGGATTCAAAGTCTAGGCCCCATTGCATGTCTTCGGCAGCGGTTAAGATCGCGTCTGTTGTGCCAACCGCTTGCTGGTGTTTCTGCAACACCGCATCTCCCGTCGGCAAGGGTTCATCCTGTAAACGAGCGGCTTTGGCTTCCGCGTACTTGGCGGCATCTTCGGGCGAAACTTCAAAACCGTGGCTGACAGTGATGCTGGCAGCCAGCAAGATAACGACAAGAAGCAGCGCAGAACGTAATGAATAGGGCATGAAATTTCTCCGAATGAGTTTCTGTTTGATCGTTCGTTCCATCAAGCGACAACCGTTCCACAACCGCGTCAAAAATTTGGGCGAAAGCAAGAATGCCCCTTTGCCGAACGTCCTTTTCCTCGTAGGCTCGAACAAAGCTTGTTGCCTTATTCGCCCATAAGTTGCCACTATTGCAAAAACCTTTCGATATTTTTCCCCATCCGTTTCGGTCCCCGGAAACGTGCACAGATTCGTTCGGAGTAACGTGAATGTCAGATTCAGGCGCAGACGATTCGCATTCTACCGACAACGCGCAGGAACAGATCAGCAAAATCCTGACTGATGCCTCGCCAGACACCCACAAAGCCGAACAACTGCTGCCGATCGTTTATGATCAATTACGGGCAATAGCCAAACGTCGACTGCAAGCGGAGCGAACCGACCATACGTTGCAAGCCACCGCATTGGTCCACGAAGCGTACTGTCGATTGGTCGGCGATCGAAAAATACCCTGGGGCGGGCCCGGCCATTTCTACGCCGCCGCAGCGGAGGCCATGCGACGCATTCTGTTGGATCATGCCAAAAGTAGAAAACGCCAGAAACGAGGCGGCGAGCGGAAAAAAGTGCCTTTGAACGTCGTCGATTTGGCCGCCTGCGATAACTATGAAGAAATTGTGGCGTTGGATGACGCGTATCGTCGCTTGGAACAACAGAACCCGGAAGCAGCCGCCGTGGTCAAACTGCGGTTCTACGGCGGATTGAGCGTCAAAGAAGTGGCTGACGCGTTGGACCTGTCACCCAGAACGGTCGACCGCCGCTGGATGTTTGCTCGCGCTTGGCTGTTCAAAGCCATGCAAGAATCGGAACACGACACTTGACGCCAGGAACGATTTTCATGTCCGACAAGGTGCAACAACTGTTCGAAAAAATATGCGACCTGCCCGCGGCAGAACGCCAAGCCGTGATCAACACGGAAGCGAATGATCCGCAAACCGCGCAAGAAGTCCAAGCCTTACTGGCCGCCCATGATCAAGCGGGCGAATTCATGGCGCATCCCACGGAAGATCTGGTCAGCCAAGACGCCAGCACCGTGCCCAGCGACGAAGCTCCCGGCGCCATGATTGGTCGATACAAAGTCTTGCAAGGCATTGGCGAAGGTGGCTTCGGCGTCGTGCTGATGGCGCAACAATCCGAACCCGTCAAACGCAAGGTGGCGCTCAAAATTATCAAATTGGGTATGGACACCAAACAAGTGGTCGCTCGGTTCGAAGCAGAACGCCAAGCCCTGGCTATGATGAACCATCCCAATATTGCGCGAGTCTTTGACGCGGGTGCCACAGAAAAAGGTCGACCTTATTTTGTCATGGAACTGGTGCCGGGCGATCCCATTACGGAATACTGTGATCGAGAAAAACTGGACGCGGAAGCTCGCTTACACCTGTTCTTGCAAGTTTGTCACGCCGTGCAACACGCGCACCAAAAAGGGATCATCCATCGCGATCTGAAGCCATCCAACATTCTGATTACCATGGCCAACAATCAGCCGCTGGCCAAAGTGATCGACTTTGGCATTGCCAAAGCCACCAATCAAGAGTTAACCGACAAGACGCTGTTTACTGAATTCCGTCAGCTGATTGGCACTCCGGCCTACATGAGCCCGGAACAAGCGGATCGATCCGCCATGGACATTGACACTCGATCCGACATCTATTCGCTGGGCGTGCTTCTGTACGAACTGCTGACCGGCACCACGCCACTGGAATCGTCTGACATTCGTTCCGCCAGTTTTGCCGAACTACAACAATTGATTCGAGATACCGAACCGCCGACCCCTTCCACTCGAGTAAGCGGGTTGGGCGAACGGCTACCGCAAGTCGCTTCCAAACGTTCCGTGAATCCAAAACAACTAAGCGAATCACTGCAAGGAGATTTGGATTGGATTGTGATGAAGGCAATGGAAAAGGATCGGACTCGGCGATACCCCACGGCCATCGCGTTGGCAGAAGACATTCAGCGCTACTTGAACGATGAAGTGGTGGAAGCCACTCCGCCCACATTCGCCTATCGCATGAAGAAGTTGGCCAGACGCAACAAAGGTTTGCTGTGGACCACCGGCCTTGTGCTTTTGGCGTTGGTCTTGGGACTGGCCGCCACAACCACCACCATGTTGTGGGCGCTAAGCGAACGGAGCAACGCGTTGCAAGCGGAAGAACAGGCAATAAGACAGGCCCAGCGTGCCAAACGGTTTGCCACGCTGGCCGGCACACCGTTGCTGAATCCCAGTGACATTTGGCAGTTCTTGTACGACTGGGAAGACGAACTGCGGCAATTGGAAAAGACGGTTGGCAACAAAGATCCAGAATACGTTCGGCAAGAAGCACAAATGGTCAGCTGGATGTTCTATGCTGGATTGGGCAACTCCATTGATGAATTGAAAACGGAAGCTCGACAACGCATCCAAAAACTTTATCCTCGAGCCAAAGCCGTACTCCAAGACGACGGCACCACCGTCACTTCGTTGGCGTTGGCCTACATCCAATCGATGGTGATTGACAACGAAACGGAAGCTCAAAGCGGCGACACGTTGACTCAAATGCCACAGTCGTTGGCCGCAGAACTGGTCCCCGTTTACGAAGATCTGCTCAGCGGAATTGTGGCAGCTTGGGAAGGGCAAGATTCGGTGGCCAATCAGTTATTGCTGGAGAATGCCATGATCTTGGTTCGAGCGAAAAAGCTACCAGAAGCAAAGGACGTCATACAGCGGTACTTCGACTGGCGAAAAGAACGCGAAATTAAGGAATCTCGTACCGAACAAAAACTCCATCGCTACCGGCTCGACACGCTGATTGAAATCTTGGAACAACAGCCAGACTATTTTGCCAACGAAATTCCTCGGCTCCAAAAATACCTACAGCAGTATCAACCGAAAGCCGACCAAGCGGACGCGAAGGAACCGGCGAAGTGAGCCATTTTCCGAGTCACGCTTGTCTGCTATTCGGCGAATTCCTCGTCATCATCGTCGGACGATACATGCAGAACTTGCGATACGGGCATCCAATCGACGTCAGTACGAGTGTGTAGTCGCGAAGCATATTCGGCACAGTCGGGTCGTTCTTGAATCAAGCGTAAACCGACATTCGACAGCGGGATGTCTTGTGTTTCATAGCACAGCACCACGTCGCCCAAGGTGGACGCAAAGATGTTGGGGTCCACATCAAATTGCCGAGTCAGAAAATTGTCGATGATATTGTCGTCTTCGGGCGTACCCTGGGGCAGGGCCACCAATAATCGGCACGCACCACCACAGCTTTGCAGCAACGCCGGCTTGGCCACAGCCAGATGTTGCTTGATCCATTCGGCGAGTTTTTCGCCCGTGAATCCCGCCTTGCCGATGACTTCGTTGAAATTGACTTCTTTCAATGCGTCCGTGATAGTGGCTACGGCGGTGCGATAGACTGCGTTGCGAACGTTGTCAATCCAATCCAATTCGTTGGCCTCGTCCCAACCGACAAGGTCTAACTTTGCCAGACGTTGGTTCACTCGTTCCGTTAGCTGAGCTGATTTGGACAGCAAGTAGTCAGACATGACTGCGGTCATTTCCCGAGGCTGATCCAGCACGCGAGAAGGTGATTCGCTGGCAGCGTGTCTACCTTCCTGCAACAACGTCCGAACTTTTTCCAGCTCTTTTTGCAGTCGAGTCAAATGCGAGCCGACTCGAGACAGTTTGGATTGCGTTCCTACTAGAGCGCGATCTGTTTGTGAAAGAGCAAAATGGTGCAGTCGCAAGCTCACGAAGTCCGCCACTAACTGCTCGTTCGCTTCGCAAAACTTTGCTGCATCAAACGATTCGCCCGACGCCTGGACGGCTTCACTCAATTGACGTCGCACGTTGTCCATGCCCTGAGTGACTTGCTTTCGCAGCAATTTGATTTTGGTTGCCAGTTCACCAAACAGTTCATGACAACCTCGCATGACCAACTCCGCACCAGCCAATCTTCCTGCGGGTTGGTTGACAATTTTCAAGATAGACGCCGATAGCGTGTCTGCGTTTTCGCGAACCAATTTCTTCAAGTTCTCTTCAACGCTATATCGCACGGGAACGGCGAATGCATCGTCACGACTCGCGGAACCTCCGTCCAAGACATGATTCAACGCGCTATCGATTTGATCCATTACGTTGACCGGATCCGATTGTATCCCAATTGCGGCAATCTTCTGGAGAACAACGTCGCGAAGTGTGCCTACCGGATTGTTGCCGAGCCGGTGACTGGCGATGCCGTGAATACGTTTGATCAATTGGTCAACCGTCAAATCCATGGTTTCGAACAGCCGAGCGCAGATGGGCCGCGCGTCGATCTGCGCGTGTTCCACGTCTGCTTCCACCCACTGATTGATCAGCTCTTCCGCAATGCGATTGGCCGGTTTGCTGGCAAACGAATCGGTAATGGAAACCGCATGGCTAATGCCGACCGATCGGAGTCGCAGTTGGCGGTCATCTTCGACAACTCGGCAGGCATCAAAGAATGCACTGCACGGCGATAACGTGCTCAAATACAGGTATTCCGCCAGCGAATCAAGATGTTCGTCCAATTCGTCTTCCAACAGTTCCGCGCCTAGGTCTACTAAGTAGGTTGAAGCAAATGTCGGTCGGTCGTCGTCAAACGGAGGCAATTTGCACGATTCGTCACCGGGATAGCCGTGGTGCGAACTGTAGTGCATCAGTTCAGAAAGAAAGGCGAATGTGTTGGCCATTGAAATTTCGCGTTGCGATGACGTTCGACCCAACGAATGCGTAAAGAGACCGTGCACATTCGTATCAGGCAGCCCGTGCTCCAGCAATACGGTTCGCACCGCGTACGCCATGTCGATTCCGATGCCGCTACCAACACCGCCGGCGCTGGACCCGACAATGAAGACTCGAGGTTCGACGGTACCTTGTTGCAAGCCCGTGGTGGCAGAAGTGGCAGCCAGATTCTCCGTCTTGCAGATGGATTCAAACGACTCATGCAAACGATTGTAGATGGCCTGATGGTGGTCTACAAACGCCAAGCGTCCCAACGGACGAATTCCTTCTGTCTGTAGGCTCTTGGGAATATTGTAAATCCAGCGGCGGCTGAGCCATCCCAGGTTTTCATTTGCCGTTTGGCGATATTCGTCGGCGCGTCGCAGGGCAATTGGCATGACGTCGTCAAATAATAAGCAATCGTCCATGGAACGGTCGCAAGCCATTGTCAAGTTCTTGGAGTCCGTGTCCAGACATAGAATGTCTACGGAGGGGCAGGACGCGTCGCCAATGCGATCACGAATCCGTTTGCGTAGCCGTCGCATGATGCGCATGCCCGTGTTGCCGATAGCGACAAACAGAGTCGGCTGCAGCACGGCTTTGGACGCATGGGTGTCGATGGGCCCCAGTTGCTTGACTTCAATCGTCTTGGGCAGCACCAACATGGTGTTCCGAGATGCAGCGGCGGACGACGATGTCGAGCTGCGAGTGGACGTGGTGCGAACCGGCGCTCGGCGTCGAGCTTTGCGATTCGCCAGCTCTTCGACGAAATCGCGACAACTGGCATATCGATCTTCTGGATCTTTGCTTAAAGCTTTCGCTACCACCGGCTGATCACCTCGTGGCAGACTGCTAATATCCGGATCTCCGTTCAAATGCTGCGATGCCAGCTGCGCCGCCAACGAACCTTTGAACGGACGGCAATTCGTCAGCATTTCCTGGTACACAATAGCCAAACTGTATTGGTCACTTCGTCTACTGGGCCGACCGTCAAACAGTTCCGGCGGCGCATAGGCAGGTGTGAGACCGCCCATGAAAGATTGCGTGGCGTCGCGAATCTCCTTTACCAATCCAAAGTCGCCAATCTTGACGTGGCCACCCACCACCAACAAATTCTCTGGCTTGATGTCCAAATGCTGCAACGAATGCTGATCGAACAAGTAGTCAATCGCGTCCGCGGCGTCTCGCATATAGGCGATCAGTTCGTCTCGAGGAATACCGGAACCCGTGGATTCGATGTATTCGTCGAATTTGTCTTTGAGACTGCCATCAGCCAATTCGGTGACAATCACCAGACGTTGGTCTACAACGTCGATTCGTTCCAGCGACAACAGAAAGGGATGGCGAATTTCCTTGATGCGATTCAACGCATTGAGTTCGCGTTGCGCACGGTTTTCGTCAAAGCAGCCATAAATGATCTTGACTGCTTTGGCCAGTCCACCCGGAGCTTCCGCACGCCAGACTTCGCCATAGCCACCCGCGCCAATACGCTCGTTAAGGGTATAGCCAAGTAATTGGTCTGTGGAACTCAGTTGATTGATTTGCACGAATCGACTCCTCTCACGCGCAGTACCCACCGCCGCATTTGACTTCAAGATGTGACGCAAAAGTGTAGCTTGCCACCAAGAACTCGGTCCGCTGGATCTTAACTACTCGCGGAATTCGACGCCGCCGCAGATTCGCTACAATCGAGATATTGGCAACAACTGTGACGCATTGTTGACGCGGCCGGTTATCGTCGAGGATCATTCGCATACTCGACCAGCGAATCCGAAATGGGTCCGGGAACAAAAGGAGCGGCCGCTGGGGCTGGCGGAGCGGGAGCGGGTCGAGCAGAGATTGATTTCCCCTGCTTGCACGAAATCATCGTGAAGTAGCCTCTTACCGCTCGGTCAAAGTATTCGGGACGCATTTCCGTGGGTAATTCGTTGTAAGCACAGTAGTCTCGAATTTGACTCAATAGGTCACGAGGATGACAACGGCGAATGGCTCGTTGTGTTTGGCGATAGTGTGTCTCCAGCAAGTATTCGACCGCATCCGCGTCGTAATCACAGCGGAACTGCTTGGCATAGATCTTGAACAATTGATGGACTTCGTCATACGACGGATCGGTAATTTCGATTTTGTACGGGATACGTCGCAAGAAGGCGTCGTCTACCAGATCGCTTGGTTCCAGGTTTGTCGAAAAAATGATCAACTGTTCGAAGGGAACTTGGATTTTTTTGCCGGTCGGAAGCGTCAGAAAATCAATTCGGGCTTCCAGGGGCACAATCCAGCGGTTCAGCAGCGACGCCGGGTCTACTCGTTGTCGTCCAAAGTCATCAATCAACAGGCAGCCGCAATTGCTTTTCATCTGAATGGGTGCTTCACTGACGTTCCCTTGCACGTTGTGTGCAATTTCCAGGCTGTCCAGTGTCAATTCGCCACCAACCACCACCGTAGGACGTCTAATCTTGATCCAGCGACGATCGTACGCCGCTGTTTTCAAGATGGTTTGCTGTTCCTGGCCGTCATCTGCCTGATGGTAGGCCGGATCGTACAGTTTGATGATTTGCGAATCTTCCACCAGCGTGCGAGGAATCCAGATTCGCTGGCCAAAACACTGAGTGATGCGTTTGGCCAACGTGGATTTACCGTTACCTGGTTCGCCATACAAGAACAGCCCAGCGCCCGAATTGATTGCCGGTCCCAGGCTTTCAAACAATTCAGGGTCAATCGAAATCTCTTGAAACGCTTCTAATAATTGTTTGCGTCGCGGCGATTCGGCTCGAATAGTCTGCGCTTCCGTCGAAAGAACGTAGTCACTCAATGGCACCGGCGCCGGACCGCAGTACGAACAAGACGCCATGGCCGAACGAGCTCGTTCTCGGCCCACATCGGTCAAGGCATAGGTATAGTCGTTAAATGGAGCGGAGCCGATGTGCGTGATCACCTGGCGCGATCGGAGGGCTTGATACACATCTTCCAGCAACAGAAACGGCAGACAGATTCCGTCGGCAATCTTGCGTCCGGTGAGATTGCCGGCCGTCAACATCAGCTTCAAAATCAGCGATTCGATCATAGAAACCGGCACGCCAATATCGTCCAATGATGTCGGTTCTGACGGTCGATAGCTTTCTTCGGAAAGAATTGCTGCCAGCAAGTCTTCTCGAGAACCTTGATTATCCGCAGACATAGCACGTGTTCCTAGGGAAAATGAGGTAAACCTTCTGAAAGCTTAGGTTCTGATTCGCCATGAGCGAACAACTTCCTGGAAAACAGTTAGGCCAAGTTGAAAATCTTCGCACCTTGCCAATTCCCATGCTACAAACTCATAGCGAATCTATTTCGCGGACACTATCGACTTGCCTGTCGACGCTGTGACGTCAGCGAGTTTACATCACGTTAAGACAAGAAGATTCCATGACCATCATTGCGGAACATCAACGACCAAGCGGACTTACGCTGGATGCGTCTGTCTGGTTCTTCGCTGGACAGGTTGGCGAATCAGAACCGGTGCGGACCGTGGGCATTCATAAGTCTCCGTTTCGAATTGGCCGCAAACCGGACTTGGAACTTTCATTGCCGTGCAACTCTATCTCCAAAGAACACGCCACGATTTTTGACGAAGATGGACGACTATTCGTCCGCGACATGAACAGCACAAACGGTACGTTTGTCAATGGCGAACGTATCGAATCCACCATCGAACTGAAGGAAGGCGATATCCTTCAGTTCGCGACGATTGTCTTCCGCATTGGCCGACAAGCTCCCGAATCCACCGACACCGGAACGATTGCCGAAGACGCGGGCGACCGAGCCCTAGCGATGATGCAATTTGAACGGTTGATTAGTGAACGAGCCGTCGTGCCGTTCTATCAGCCATTGGTTCGAGTGGACGATCCCGATCTTTCCATTGTGGGATACGAAGTCCTGGGTCGCAGTCGTATGTTTGGCCTTCGCACGCCCGGCGAAATGTTTGCCACGGCGTCGCAGCTTAACTTAGAAGCCGAATTGAGCCGGATCTTTCGACAACGAGGTCTGGAGGCGGCAGTCGACCTGCCGCCCGGGACCAATCTGTTTGTGAATACGCATCCCATTGAATTGGTAGAAGACGGATTGACCGATTCGCTCCAGATGGCTCGCAAACTTCATCCGCAACAGCTGATCACCTTAGAAATCCATGAAGCGGCAGTGACCAACCCCAAGCTGATTCGCAGCCTGCGAGAAGTCCTGGATGATCTGGACATGCAGTTGGCGTTTGATGATTTTGGTGCCGGGCAAGCGAGACTTGTCGAACTAAGCGAAGCAAGTCCAGACTATCTGAAGTTTGACATGGGCTTAGTGCAAGGAATTGCCAAAGCACCTCCTCGACGTCAGCAAGTACTGTCGATGCTAACTCGCATGGTTAAAGAACTGGGCATCATTCCGCTGGCGGAAGGTGTGGAAACTCAAGATGACCATGAGACGTTACGGGACATGGGTTTTGAACTTGGGCAAGGTTATTTCTACGGTCGCCCGGCTTCTATTGCGGACCAGCTGAAAAAGCTGCAATAGATTCGTTTCTCTCGGTGGACAATTTTCGCCACAGGGGCTCGACGTCTTCGCACTGCGGTCTATAACGGACAAGAACGTTTCGCTGTCCATTTAGCATCCGTTAGGCCCCATCCCATGCCAGAAGATTTGCCAATCGGCGAAGTTCCTGCGATTCGAATTGTCAATGTGAACCAACAACCGTATCGAGCGGACGGTCAGTTCGTACTCTACTGGATGATTGCCAATCGTCGAACGAAGTATAATTTTTCGCTGGATCGAGCGATTGATTGGGCCAAGCACCTGAAGAAGCCGCTAGTGGTTTTGGAAGCCTTGCGATGTGACTATCGCTGGGCCAGTGATCGCATCCATCAGTTTGTCATCGATGGCATGATGGACAACGCCAAAGCGTTTGCCAATCATCCGGTGACATATTATTGTTACTTGGAACCTCGCCGCGATGCCGGGAACGGGTTGCTGCAGGCGTTGGCTGCCGACGCGTGCATGATAGTCACCGATGATTTTCCCTGCTTCTTCTTGCCGCGAATGGTAAAGGCAGCGGCCCAACGGATACACGTCCGTGTGGAAGCGGTCGATTCGAATGGTCTCTTGCCCATGCGAGCTACCGACAAAGTATTTGCTCGCGCTTTCGACTTTCGTCGCTTCTTGCAGAAGAACCTGTTGCCGCATTTGGAAAATGTGCCACAGCCAAAACCGCTCCAGCGCCTCCAACTTCCTAAGTATTCGCTACCGAAAGCACTGACAGATCGTTGGCACTGCCTTTCGGCGACCGAGTTGAAACAGTTTGACCTAGCAGCGTTGCACATTGACCATGCAGTCAAGGTCGTACCTGACTTGCCCGGCGGTACCCTTGCGGCAGAAAAACGGTGGAAGCGGTTTGTGGATAATTCGTTGTCGGCATATGGCACGCGTCGCAATGAACCGGAAGAAGACGTCGCCAGCGGACTTTCGCCCTACTTACACTTCGGCCACATTTCTGCACACGAAATCTTTGACCAGTTGATGGCCAGCGAATCCTGGTCGCCAGGAAAGGTAAGTTCCAAAACGACAGGCAGTTCGTCTGGTTGGTGGGGCACCAGCGAATCCGCTGAATCCTTTTTAGATGAACTGATCACTTGGCGCGAAGTGGGTTACAACATGTGTTGCCTGAATCCAGACTATGACAAGTATGCGTCACTGCCGAATTGGGCGCAGCAGACGCTCGAGGAACACGCTGGTGATCGCCGAGACTACGAATACAGTTTGTCAGAGTTTGAACTCGCCCAGACCCACGATCCACTTTGGAACGCCGCCCAAAATCAACTGGTTCAAAACGGCATCATTCACAATTATCTGCGGATGTTGTGGGGCAAGAAGATTTTAGAGTGGACGCCGTCGCCACAAATGGCGTTGGAGGTCATGATTGAACTGAATAACAAGTACGCACTGGATGGCCGCAATCCCAATTCGTACAGCGGAATCTTTTGGGTGTTGGGAAGATATGATCGAGCTTGGGGGCCGGAGCGTCCCGTGTTTGGCAAGATTCGTTTTATGAGCAGTGACAATACGGCTCGAAAAGTCAAGGTCAAGAACTACATTCGAAAATACACTTCGCGAGAACAACGCTTGTTCTAAACAACGGTTCTGGGGCGAACTAAGGCGAATAGAATTTCCCCTGCCAAGTGTCACGCCGTTCCAATTCGTCGTTCACCGCCAACAGCACGGCCGGTTTGTCTAAACACCAAGACGGTCCCACGAAGTAGTCAGGCGGCGCGTCGCCACTAATACGCTCGACTAACATGTGCGGCGGCAAGATTTCCAAAATGTCCACCAACGTGCGCACGTAATCGTCTCGGTTCATTAGTTCCACTTCACCGTTCTGGACTTGGTCTGCCAGCGGAGTCCGTTTGACGGCGTACAGATTGTGCAGCTTGATGGAATCGACCGGCAGCCTCGCCATTTCTCGTGCCGTGGCCAGCATGTCGTCGTGCGATTCGCCCGGCAGTCCCAAGATTACATGCACGCAAATTTCGAAGCCTCGATT
>JAGQOZ010000448.1 GCA_020426955.1 Planctomycetales bacterium | reverse complement strand
AGGGTTTCTCGAGTATAAGACGCCTTGAGCAGTAATTGTCGCAACGCGTGAATCGAAAGCCCGGCCGTGAATGAAGCCAAATCTTCTTGCGAGCCCCACAGCTTTGGTTCGTATTGAGCTTGAGCAAAATAGTGTTGAATGTAATGTACACGAGCGTCCTTGGAAGGCGCGGCGGCTTCCACGTTCACCACTTGCGGCAACTGTGAAATCCGACCATGAATCAAGCTGGCCGATTCTGCCACCAAGATGACCGAATCAGCACCTTGCATGAACGCGGGATCAGAAAACCAATCTTGGCAAATGCTAATTCGATGCAGTTGCTTGTCGTTCAATGACGCCAAGTCACCGTTGCCCATGGGCAGCAACATGTCGGCCGCTTCGATCAAAATCAGCAGATCACCAGACAGGCTGGACCTTGAAGCAATGGTCAGTTGCCGCATGGTTTCCAGCGCCAACGTGGGATTCCCAATGGCATCCAGCAGCAATTGGTCAAACTGTTTGGACAGCAAATCATATTCGCTGTCCCCTTTGGTTCGCATACCGCGAATGATCAGCGTTTCCGTGTCGAACCCCGACTTCCACGCAATCCAAGCGTTCTTCAGTTTTTCTCGATCATCCAAAATCCGAATCGGTCCGTTCAATTCATAGACCAATCGAATGAGACCATTGGTGGCCGATTTTTCAGCCACAAACGGAATCAACGGCACGTAGTTGGTGCCATTGAAATACAGATCGTAGACGTTACCGCTAAGGATCACGCTACGCGACTGGTCCGAATTAAGCACTTCGGCCAGTCGGCTAAAAAACGAGTATTTGAAGTCGGTCATCGATGGAAGTTCCGATTAAGATTCGGGAATCCGAGTTCGATCGGTGGATTCATTTTCAGCTGGAGAAGATTCCTCTTTCGCCAAACCAATCAAGGCATCGAATTCCGAATCGGCTTCATTCTTGGTCGCAAATTCCAAGAATTCGGCTTCCATGCGTTGCGAATCAACACCCGCCATTTCCCGCGACACTCGTGCCGTAGCCTTTGCCTGATCTCGCAAGTCTCGCATTTCCTGCAGCTCTTCGCTGGTGCGATCCTTGCTGATGCCAGACAGCATATCCGCAATTTCCTTCTCTTCTTTGGCGGTCAGCATCTCGGCCACGGTTTCGTGCTTTTCTTGTCGAATCTTTTCGATGTCACGCAACAGAGATTGGAGTTGAGTCTTATGTCCGGCAATGTTGGTTTCAAATTCGGCGATGTCTTCTTCTAGTTCATGACAGTGGGCCTCTTTTTCCGCCAAGGTCGAACTAAAGTCCTTAAAGGCGGCTTGGCACTTGACGTATTCTGGATCCGCTTTCACGGCTTCAATATTGCCATTGTGTTTTTCCACTACCTTTTTAGCCATGGCAGCCGCACCGTCACGAAGTTTCCTGAGCTTGGTGATTTCTTCGGTCAGACGCTTCAGAGTCGTCTTCTTCTTCTCTTCCTGAGCGATCATCGCGCCCACGGCGTTCTTGTATTCGTGAATTCGAGTCGTCTTTTCTTGGATCACTCGATCATACGTCGCCTGCACCACCGCCGGATTGTGGCTAAGTGCTTGTCGAGCGGAATCGATCCGGCCCGTTAACAGGTAACCCAAAGCGCGAAAGTATTTGCCAATCGCTCTGAACATGTTTGTTTTCCTCGTCAGTCGATAGATTGCTGATAAACACGAGCTGTCCGAACCTTACAAGAAGGTCCACGTCTTAAACAGAAATGCTAAGAAATATAGATCCACTAGGCAATCAGTCGCCCCGCAGCGCTGGCCCAACTTGTTGGTCTAATTCGCGAATTCGACGGTCAATATTGGCCGCCATTTCCAGTCCTCGATCCAGTTCCTGGCGAAGTTCGGCGAATTCGTCCGCTGGCAATTCGTTTTCCAATTCAGATACTTGCACCGAATCTAGCGAATTTTCCAAGTGGTTCACACTTTCGGTCACTTCGTCCAATAGGTTCTGGCGGTCCGATTTCAAGGAATCGGCAAGTGTCGAAGACCGCACGTCTCGAGCGGTCAGCCAAATTTGAAACGAATTCTCCAAACCTCGCAACGCAGATGCATACAAACGTTCCATCTGAGTCTGCACGGGCAATAACCACGGTTCTGGCTGCAGAGATGGACAGAATAGTCGGTCCATTCTTTGTCGTAAGCGTTTCAGACGTAGCAACAATTTTCCCGAATCCGGGTCTCGGTCTTGCCGCAATTTTCGTTGCAACTGCCGCAAGTAACGCTGATGCTGCCGGTTTTGTTGACGCCAAGCTCGATCCGCTAACTGCAATTCCAGGCCAGCAAAACCAACGGTCAATTTCCAAGCCGCCGCCAAGATTCCGGCCGCCATGCCCGCCCATCCGATCGCTCGGTCGCCAGGCGAAAAAGCAGCAATGAACGTACCTAACACAAACGGCAACCAAACCACCGTTGATGTCAGGACCTGCCGAATGGCTTGGATTCGAATCCCCGTCTTCTGGTTCGAATGCATCGATAGCCTGCCTTTGTTAGCCGTCTTGGTTTGGATCAGAGGATTTGTGTTCGCCAGAAGTCAGTTGCGAAAAATCTTTGTAAGAACGCAGAATCAAACCCACTCCAGCAGCAAACAACGCCATCACTAACAAGAGATTTCCCAAGCGCATAGAAAATTCAAAACGCACTCGACTCAACACCTCGACCACCAACACCAAAATCCCAAAACTCAACAGCATCCAGGCCCAGTTTTTGGACGCGTCATAAAACAACGCCACTACCGCCAACACAAACGGCATAAAAACAATTCCCATGCTGGTAGTATCGCCCATGTTGCCGCTCAGGCGATGCATGGCTCCGGTGATCAGACCGTAACCTCGAGTGGTGGCGATCACGGAATTAAAAAAGAACACAATTGCCAGAATGGTCAGCACGGTGCCCACGCCAAACTGCATGAGCCCACCTTCGGTGCCGCCAGGTCCAGAATGTTTTGGTCGTGGCTCTGGACTTGGATTTGCGTTGGGCATGTTTTCGATTCCTGTGTTGTTTCTTTGGCCGAGTTGCGAATTTGGAATCTACGACCAACGATCATTATCGTCAAACCGACGTATCGGCCTGCCAGCTATTTTGCGCGGCCTGCATCACCATTTCCAGCGGCACGGCATGCTGTTGCGCCAAGCGTTGGCAATCGTCAAATTCGGGGCGAAAGTGCCGCGAACCGTCGGGCAAAGTCGCCTGTTTTCCGCGAACTTCGCCCCACCGGGTCGTAACAGAAACGCTGGTTCGAATCAGCTTGGTTCGCTGGCGAATCTGACGTCGAATCCCCAACGTTCCGGTTTCCTGAAACAAGATGGACTCCAATTCAGCCGTTCGTTCCGGTTCGCAAATCACCGACAACAACTGCGCCGAACGCTGCTTCTTCATCTGAATGGGCACCACAAACACATCCAACGCGCCGGCCGCCATCAGCTGCTGAAAACAATAACCCAGCACTTCACCAGAAACGTCGTCCACGTTGGTTTCCAACACCATCACCGTGTCCGTTTCCACGTTCGAGATGGCCATTTCAGAATGGGTGCCAATCAACAAACGCAACAGATTGGCTTGCTGGTCTAAATCTTTGGTTCCCGCACCATAGCCAATTTTTTCAATCCGCATATTCGGCAATGGCCCAAACTGATGCACCATCGCTTTGACCACGGCCGCGCCCGTAGGCGTCGTTAATTCCGCTTCCACGTCAGACGCCGCCAGCGGAATGCCGGTCAATAATTCAGCCGTCGCCGGAGCCGGTATGCTGCAACGGCCGTGCGCAATATTGACAAAACCGTGTCCGGTGGGAATGGGCGAACAAACAATCCGATCCAGTTTCAGCCAATCCAAGCCAATGGCCACGCCACATATGTCTGCAATGGAATCGACCGCGCCCACTTCATGAAAGTGCACTTTTTCAATGGTCGAACCATGCACCTTGGCTTCTGCTTCCGCCAAGCATCGAAAAATCTTATGTGCCACACTGCGTTGCGAATCAGTCAGGCGACTCTGTTCGATCATGGCCGTAATATGATGCAGATGACGATGCGCATGTTCCGGTTCGTGCAGCACGTCCACCTTGGCGGCGCGAAAACCTTTCTTCTTGACCTCAGTCAATTGCAACTGGCAACTGGGTAATCCCAGCGAATCAATGCCCGCTTGCATTTCAACCAACGGAACTCCGGCGTCCACCAACGCAGCCAACAGCATGTCACCACTGATTCCGCTGGGACAATCGAAATACGCAATTCTCATGGAATTCACACTTACCAATGAACAACTAGTTTTGAATCGTTCGTGATGACATGATTTGCCAATAATGCCCATTCCGCCTGAAGGCGAGACGTCCAACACGATGCCCGAACCAAGGTGACGATAAAAACAACGGGCGTTTCGTCACACCAGAAAAATGTATTCCATCCACACTCGTTCGGATAGGTGGTCTTGCCCTCCAGCACAACTGGCCGAACGTCCCTTCGTGCAAACTATTCTGGCGACCGATATAGTATTTCGTTCGGACCGAAACAGAGAATTCTTGCGAACGAAAGGCCGCAGCCGTGCTCCAGACCAATCACGATAACACGCCTGTCAAGAACGAATTTCATTGTCCAGTGCGTGATCTGCCACAACAAGCCAAAGCGGTGATCGTTGGCGGAGGCATCGCCGGTGCGTCGGTGGCGTACCACCTAGCCAAACTCGGCTGGACCGATATCCATCTGTTGGAACAAAACCGCTTGTCCAGCGGTACCACTTGGCATTCTGCCGGCCAAGTGGGGCAGCTGCGATCCAGTCAAAGTCAGACTCGAGTCAACAAGGCATCGGCCTGGTTATACGCTGGTCTGCAGCAAGCTACCGGTCATGATCCCGGCTGGGTACAGTGCGGCGGACTACAGTTGGCAGCTTCGGCCGAAAGACTGCGACAACTCAAACGCAACGCCGCGATGGCTGGCGTCTTCCAAGTAGACGCTGAAATAATTTCGCCCAACGAATGTGCAAACTATTGGCCCGAACTGCGGATCAACGATCTGCATGGCGGCGTGTACTTGCCGAGTGATGGTCGAGTGTTACCGGGCGAATGCACGG
>JAGQOZ010000447.1 GCA_020426955.1 Planctomycetales bacterium | reverse complement strand
TATGACATTGAATTGGCCAAAGGGAAAGACGTTGACATCTTAGTGGTGTCTCCCGGCGAATGCATTATCCATGTCATTGTGGTGATCCAAATCATTCCGGATCCGATCAACGGTTTTGACCTTTTGGCCAGCGGTGATATCACGATTGCGCCGTCTGGTAGCGGGAAATTGCCGGCAGGCCGAGTGAATTCGACGTTGGGTTCGGTGTTGGTGACCGCAGCAGGTGATGCGAACTTGGACGGTGTGTTTGATTCGTCAGACTTGGTCCGAATTTTCCAAGAAGGTCAATACGAAGACGGTATCGTCGGCAATTCCAATTGGCGAAGTGGCGACTGGAATGGCGATGGCGAATTCAATACTTCGGACCTAGTGACGGCCTTTCAGCTAGGGTGGTACGAACGCGGACCTCGGCGGCCCGCCGCTGCCGTTCAGGACGACTTGTTTGCCGATAGTGCGTTGTTGGATTCGCTGTTGGATGACGACCGCTGGGGAAGTTGGAAACGAAAGTAGATGCGCACAACATTGCCGAACTGGGTGGAACCGCCCTTGGCGCATTTCGTATTTGGCCAAACGGTGTAATGCCAGAATAGTCCAACGTCAGGAGTTGGCCGAATGCTTGTGAGGCAACTGGGCCAGAATTTTCAAAAAGGATCGGTTCTTCACGCAATAACGCCGGTTTGGAACGCTTGGCTTCGGCTGAATATGGAAAATTGGAATTCGAAAGTGCTGATTGCGGACTCGTCGCCGAATCAGGTTGAGTATAAAGGGAGGAATGTCCACGATTTTAGATGGGAATTCGAATCCATCGAACTTACCGATATTGGTCACATGTCCGAAGACACTTCACCAACGCTGATTCCATTGGAAGAGTACCGAATTCCGTTGCCGCCGACGGATGATCACTTGCGTAGCTTGTGGGAGCGATTCCGACAGCGAATTTGGCCAGAAAAGGAAGATCCTTTCCTGAGCGACGTGTCACTGACTTCGGCCAAGCACCGGCTGGCCGATTTAGCGCCTGGACCTGCCTTTGGAAACGCGGTGGAGATCATTGAGCAAGGTTTTGGTTCGTGGCTTAACGATTCTTCGCCAGCTCGTTGGCTACAGGCAATCGTCTTGCCGCCTTGCGAATCCACAGGATTAGTCGAAGCATGGGCCGCCACAAGAAATCTAGCCGTCATACAACCTCCGGCGTTTTCGGAACGAGTTCATTCGAGCCTGCATCGTCAACGAATGGAAGCTCAGTTGGACGAACTCAAAGGTCCGTGTGTGATTCCTCGTTTAGAACGTTGGTTCGTTCGTCATCATCGAGGTTTGGACTTGCTGCGAATGCTGTTAGATCGACTAGCCGAGCGAAAAATGCATTGTGTGGTGGGGTGCAATTCGTGGGCTTGGGACTTTCTGGTGACGGTGGCAAGCTTGAGTAGTGTGTTTCCCCAACCGTGGACTTTGCCGCCGCAAACGGCGGTCCAGTTGGGAAATTGGTTTCCCGCAATTGTGCAAGGCCATCCCAACAAGTGTTTGGCATTTCGTCGAGCTCAGGATGGGAAAGACGTTATGGCACAAAAGAAGTCAGGGAAGCTTGAGCACGATTTTTTCCATTTATTGGCATCTAGCAGTTTGGGAATTCCGTGGGTGGCGTGGTACCAGTGGAGGAGGTCATTGCGATTGCATCCAGAAACCGACACAACTTCAGATGCGGATCGTTCTGCCACAGCCGGTCAGGATGGTCATGAGGATGTGATCTGGGTTAGCGAACCAGCGAAAGCCAAAATGCCGGATTCCAACCAAAACCAAGCATTGTTGGTGTTGCACGCCTTGTTGGTCCACGGACCGTTGGAGCAAAAAGAGTTGTCAACCGTGTTGCCCAGTGTCGATTTGGCAAATGTTGTTACGGTGTTAGAAATGAGTCGATTGGTTCAGCGAAATGGCAATGCCTTCAGCTGTCGGCCCACGGCTTATCCGCTGATTCGAAGTCGGTTGCTGTCGGCTGGTATTGCGGCGAATGTTGTCTAAGCGAGTATTCAAATGATCGATGGGACTTGGATTTTTGCAGCTACCGAAACTGTTCAGTTGTTTAATGACTGGCAGAATATTCAGTTTGTACAAATTGGCTGTGTTTTAGGTGTTTGTGGAATCCTGATTGCGCTGACGCAATGGTTGCTGCCTTTTTTCGCTGACGTTGTTCCCAGCCGATTTCGACTGTATTTTCTGGCTGCTGTGCCGGTTATTCGACTGGCTTTGATCACCGTCGCCATCCTGTGGATCATCCCGCTGGTATTCAACGTGACGTTCGAAAACTTCCTGGTGATTGCCGGTGGTGCGAGTGTGGCGATTGGGTTCGCGTTTAAGGACTATGTCAGTAGTTTGATTGCCGGAGTGGTTGCTGTCTTCGAGCGACCCTATCGGCCGGGCGATTGGGTGCGCATTGGCCAACACTACGGCGAGGTTCGGTCTGTTGGATTGCGAGCGATTTCGATGCGAACACCAACCGACGACATGGTGACCATTCCCCATCTCGCTATCTGGACAAACCATATTGCGAACAGCAACAACGGCGAACGAACCTTAATGTGTGTTGCCGACTTCTATATCTCGGTGGCTCACGATGCGATGTGGATTCGAAGTCGCTTGCGAGACGTCGCGTTGACCAGCGCCTACTTGGACTACGGACGGCCAATCAACGTAGTGGTGGTCCAGCAACCTTGGGGTACTCATTACAAAGTCAAGGCCTATCCTTTTGATATGCGAGACCAGTTTGAGCTTGTCAGTGATGTGACCATTCGAGGAAAACAGATGCTGATGGAAGAAGGGATTCTGGAACCGGCCGTCCCAGTCGTTGTCCACAGCCAACGCGAGACGTAAAACGTCGTTCGAACTGGACGTGCCTTTGGATTGGCCCGTTTTTTTCGTGGACGTCAAAAACGATTATTCGTACAGCGAACAATGGAACCGCGAATGGCAAGATTTGTATCGATGGATAATAGTTACGTACGGCAACTACCCGAATTTTGTGTCGTCAGCCAACCGATGTCTGTTTCGCAGCCCCGTCTGCTGCAATTCAATGATTCCCTGGCGGACGAATTGGGCTGGTCCGAGTCCGATGCCAACCGGTTGGGCAGAATTTTTTCTGGGCAAGAGATGTTGCCGGAAATGCAACCGGTGGCACAAGCGTACGCGGGGCATCAATTCGGAAATTTTGTTCCGCAACTGGGTGATGGACGTGCTTTGCTGTTGGGCGAGGTCATTGATGTCAATGGTCAGCGTCGTGATATCGCTCTGAAAGGTTCGGGGCCAACGGCATTTTCACGAGGCGGTGATGGCAAGGCGGCGGTGGGGCCGGTGTTGCGAGAATATCTGGTTGGCGAAGCCATGCACGCGCTGGGAATTCCTACCACGCGAGCACTCGCGGCGGTGGCGACCGGTGACTCGGTAATGCGCATGAATCGCCTGCCCGGTGCCATGCTGACGCGAGTGGCAGCGAGTCATATTCGTATTGGCACGTTTCAGTATTTTGCAGCTCGAGGCCGCTTTGATTTGGTTCGAAAACTAGCCGACTACACGATCCATCGACATGATTCCGAGCTGGTGGAACATCCGAATCGTTATCTGCTACTGCTTCAGAACGTCATCCAACGCCAAGCGGCTTTGGTTGCCAAATGGATGTTGGCCGGATTCATTCATGGCGTGATGAACACCGATAATATGACCATTTCTGGCGAAACCATTGACTATGGGCCATGTGCATTCATGGAGTCCTACCATCCTGGAACCGTGTTTAGTTCCATCGATACAGGTGGTCGTTACGCGTACGGAAATCAGCCTGCCATCGCGCATTGGAATCTGGCTCGTTTTGCCGAAACGTTACTACCCTTGATCAATGAAGAAGATCCTCAATCTGCCATCGAACCAGCGACGGCCGAACTGGAAAAATTCGGCCAGCTTTATCAGCAGCATTGGCTCGGCGGCGCCTTGACCAAGTTGGGACTTTCGCCTGAATTGGTTCGGCAAGATGACCAGGTCGAAGCGTTGGTGATCGATTGGTTTGATTTGCTGGAACGAAATCAAGTTGACCTAACGTTAGCGTGGCGCCGTTTGGCCGACGCGGTCGGAGGCAACGAAGCAAAGCTTTCTGCTTTATTCCATTCGAAGGAAGAAGTGGACCCTTGGCTACAACGTTGGCGACGTTGGCTGCCCGATTCGCCCCTGACCGAGATTGCGGAACAAATGCGGAACGTCAATCCAGTCTATATTGCTCGCAATCATCTGGTGGAAGAAGCCTTGACCGCCGCCTCGGATCAAGCGGACTTGGGACCGTTTTGCGAGCTGTTGGATAGGGTTCGCAATCCCTTCGTCGAACAACCAGATCAACAGCGGTTTGCCGAACCGGCTAGTAACGAATTCAACCGCTGTTACCGAACTTTTTGCGGAACTTAAGGCTTTCCGTCTTGGGGCAAATGTTAACGCCTGTTTTCAAAAATCAGACATGATGTTCTTGTTCACGCCAGAATTCGGGCGCATTCTTGCCGGTCACGTGATGTAGACAACGCTAATTCAGATTCAGGTCGGTGAATAGAATGCGGGAGCCTACATGGCTTCGAACGGCGTCGCTGGATGGCGACTTCACTAGTGCAAAAAACGCCGCAGCCAACAACAGGCTACGGCGTTTCTTTTCAATAAATAGAAACTAACGGCGGCGAATCACATGGAACAAAGGTAGCAGGCTCGCCAGAAGCAAAACACCCGATTGAGGCTCGGGAACTGCCGCCACACCGTTGCGAAAACCTTGTTCGTAGCCACCATCGGTGAAAGCCGCAACAAAATCGCTGCTGCTAAATTCACCATCGCCGTTCCAATCTCCTTCGTCCCAAGTGGAATTGCCGACGATGGTGTCTTCATATTCGCCGAACGTGAAGACCTGGACAAAGTCACTCCTGTTGAATTCGCCGTCCAAGTTCGCATCGCCGACCCAAGTCTGTCGAAGATCTTTCACCCAAACGTTCAGCGCCGTACGCAATGTGGCAAATGCAATATGTGCGACACATGAACCGTTGTTCTCGCCAACTTGTTGCGCCTAGCACCAATGGCTAAGACGCAGG
>JAGQOZ010000446.1 GCA_020426955.1 Planctomycetales bacterium | reverse complement strand
TGGAACGTTGCGGCGGACGCGCTGCTGATCGGTTGTCTGGGCGACATGATTCCTCGCAAAGGCTTGCTGCATCTGATCGGTGCGCTGCCTTTGATTAAGCAGCAAATTCCCAACGTCTGTGTGGCGGCGTTTGGCCGAGAAGATCCGGAATACGTGGCCAAAATTCAAGTGGAAATCGATCGTCATGATTTGCACGAACAAGTGCGGTTGGTCGGCTACCGGTCTGATATTGGCCAAGTGCTGAAAGCGTGTGATGTCTTTGGGCTGGCCACGTTGGAAGACAATTTACCGCTGGCCATTTTGGAAGCCATGGCGTGTCGCTTGCCGGTGGTCAGCACCCATGTCGGCGGCATTCCGGAATGTGTGGAAGATGGCCGAACCGGATTCCTGGTCCCTGCTGGCAATCAATCGGCACTAGCGGAATCACTGCTGAAGTTGCTCAAAGAGCCGGCGTTGCGAAGTCAATTCGGGCAAGCGGGTCGACAAAAGTTGGAAGCAGAATTTTCGCCCGACACGCAGACGCGATTGATGGAACAAGTCTTCGCACGGTTCGCTCGAACACAAAACAGCTCGCAGCCGGCGGCGAGCGTTCGTCCGAGCAATGAAGATCCAACGTATGCTCGAGCGGCATGACGTGCCAGATTCGAATTCGCGCCGCTGCTGCTTAACCGCCGCTCCCTTCGACAACTCGTTTCACAATCACGTCGTCAAAATAATTGATGGCCATGCCGGCGTCGACGACCACCGTTTGTGCGTTGACGCCGGAAGATCGAGGGCTCAGCAGGAACGCTGCCACATCGGCCGCTTCTTGTGTCTGAACGGCTCGTTTTCTGGGGATCGCTTGTTCCGCAAACAGGTATGCGTCCACATAACCGGGAATGCCGGCGGACGCCGACGTCTTTAGCAAACCGGGTGCGACGGCGTTGAAGCGGACTTCGGAAAATTCGCTGAATGATTTGGCCAAGAACGCCAGTGAAGAATCCAATGCCGCTTTGACGGGCGCCATGAATCCATAATTCTGGTTCGCCATCCTAGTGGTCGAAATGGAAACGGTCACCACGGATGCATCCTGGGCCAAACAATCTTTTAACGCGTTGGCCACTGCAACAAACGAAAAACATGACACGTCCATCGTGCGCAAAAATTGAGCTCGACCCGTTTCGTGAAACGGCCTCATGCCGCCCGAATAGTCAGCAAACGCAATGGAATGCAAGCAACCCGCCAGCGGCCCGTGATGTTGTTGAATCTGCGAGGCCAGTTGGTCAATTTGATCCTGGTGTTCTACATCACAAACATAGATTGGCGCATCGCCCAACAGTTTCTGACAAGAATCCGCTCGATCCTGGCTACGGACGGCATAGATCACATTCGCGCCGCACTCCGTCAGCGTCTTGCCAACGTGATACGCTACGCTCTTGCGGTTCGCCACGCCCATGATCAACACTTCTTTGCCCGCTAGTTTCAGAAAATCCATTCCATCTGCCTTGTACTGGGAAACCATCTACGAACGGAAAAACAACCTGCATTCCGCCTGAAGGCGGGACTACGAGCCTTGTTGCGAGCCGTGTTAGTTTTGGATCTTTGGATTCCGCCTGAAGGCGGGACTACGAACCTTAGTCTAGAAAAACAAATTCGTTGGATGCTAACAAGGCGTGTGCCAGTTGCTGCCAGCGATTTTGTGGATTCGAATTGGCGGTCGAACTGGTCACAAAGTCTAACGCGGTTTGAATTTCTGCGGCCGAAGGCGATCGAGACAGCGCGATGCGGTACATGCAAACGATTCGCTGCGAATCCTCCGTTGCGTCTGGAACATCCGTTCGCTCAGCCAACTTGGCCGCTCGATCCTGAATAAAACTGGAATTCAACGCAAACAAACTCTGCTGAGGCACAATGGTATCGGGACGCTTAGCCGTACAAGAATTTGGGTTGGGTCCGTCAAACGTACTGGCAAAATTCGACACGATATCTCGATTCACAAATCCATAAACGCTACGCTTGGGAACCACCGTTTCCGTCATCATGTCAAACGGTCGGCCACCCATTTCCGATTTTAGTTCGCCTGCTACAAGCAACATGGCGTCTCGCATCGACTCCATGTCCAAACGCATTCTGGGCATGCGCCATAACCAACGGTTGTCGGGATCGATCATGCGGGACCGAGGATTCTCGTGCGCGCCTTGTTGATACGCTTGGGTCAGCATGATGCGGCGGTGCAATTGCTTAAGCGACCAGCCATCTTCTTCGCTCAACGAAGCCGCCAAATAATCCAAAAGTTCCGGATGAGTCGGCGGTTCGCCTCGCATACCAAAATTGTCTGGCGAACGAACCAAACCTAAGCCAAAGTGATGCCGCCACACCCAATTCACGATCACTCGCCGAGTCAACGGATTGGCGTCTGACGTGATGGCTCGCGCTAAATCCAAGCGTCGCTGACCGGGCGCGAAGTTTTTCGAATCGGCCGCAGACAAGACGGTCAAGAACCGAGCGTGTACCTGTTTGCCTCGTTGCAAAGGTTGGCCTCGTTCAAACACAAAAAACGGACCCGCGTCGGGATCTTCCGCCAACACCATTGATCTGGCTGGCGAACCGGGGGCACTGAGATGCAAGTTGTGAATGGCCCCAGCCTTGCCACCCAACGTATCGCTAACTGTCCGATTCAGCATTTGTTTGGCTAAATCATCCGGCATAGCGATAGGCGTTCCCGGCGCGTACAAGTGTCGGCGAAGTTGCCGCAATGACGGGCTGTTGATGGTGGCGTGTCGCGCGTCTTCGTCGGGGATGACTTCACCGTTGGTTGCCGCTTCTGCCGCCGCCGCCATTAAGCCTTCCATCCACGCTCGTTGCGCTGTGGCAAACACTTGGCCGTAAATTTCTGCCACTTCCAGCATCGATTGAGGCTGATTTTCTTGAAGTGCGTCGATGACCTGGACGTTCCAGTGAGGTGTATTCGCACCAAGACTGTGTGGTGCCGGCAGTTTGGTGCGATCGCCAATCTGTTCGTTCCAAGCGGCGATTCGTTTGGCACATTCGGTGGCAAAGACTTCGGGCGACTGCTGATGAATGGCAAACAGCTGCACCCACGGACCAAAGACCGGATCTTCCGGCGACATTTCGGCCAGGTATTTTCGCCAGCGATTCAACACAATGGGACGCACATCGTCGGTGCGATAAGAAAGAAACGCGGACGATAGATCTTGTTCGGGCGTGCCCTTAACTAATTCGGCCAGAAACAGACCCAGTTGCATACGCAGTCGGTGTCGCATGACGTCGGATTGTTCGCGAGCCATATCGTTGTAGATGGTTTCCAGCTGCCCGAGTTCGTTGTGGTATTGATCCAGTTCAGGCGAATCCGCGGGCGAACCGACGATGGGTAACGATTCGGGCGATTCACTGCTGGCGAACGTCGCGTACAGCGAATAGTAATCGTCCGTTGGAATCGGATCGTACTTGTGATCGTGGCACCGAGCGCACGCGATAGTCAGACCCAAGAGGCCTCGTCCCACCACATCAATCTGATCATCAATCACGTCATGGCGGTTGCGAAACTGCATGCCTACTGTCAAAAAGCCCAAGGCGGCCAGTGACGGATCATTGTCACTCCGCCCCAACTGATCCGCCGCCAATTGCTCTGTAATGAATTGATCCAGCGGCAAGTCGGCGTTGAAGGCGTTGATCACGTAATCTCGATAGGTGTAAGAAAATGGAAACCGAGTGAACCCGATCGCGGCGCCGCCGTGCGTGTCGGCGTAGCGAGCAATATCCAGCCAGTGTCGGCCCCAACGTTCGCCGTAACGAGGAGACTCAAGTAGTCGGTCAATCACTTTGGCGAACGCGGTGGTTGATTCGTCGTGAACGAACGCCTCTACTTCGTCCCACGTCGGCGGTAAACCGGTGAGATCAAACGTTGCGCGGCGAATTAACTGATAGCGGTTCACCGTGGGCGAAAAGTCTAACTGGTTCGCCTGCAGTTTAGCCAACAGATAGCGATCGATGGGTGACACGCTGGTGTCAGCGGACAAGGTTTCTGGCGGTGAAGACTGCTGGAGTGGCTGGAATGCCCAATGCGATTGATAGGGCGCGCCCGCGGCAATCCAGCGAGTGATCATGTCAATCTGTGCTACGGACAAGGGCTTGGCACTGTCGGCCGGCGGCATGCGTAGGTCGGGATCGGTGCTGGTGATGCGCAGAATCAATTCGCTGGTTGCAGGCGAACCAGGTTCAATAGCGTTGGCCTTGGCGTCATTTTCCACGTCCAAGCGAAGATCGGCTTGGCGGTTCGCACTATCCGGACCATGACAATGCAAACAGTGTTCGGCAAGAATCGGCCGAATGTCTCGATTGAATTCAATCGGCCCAGCATCGTTGGCCGTTGCTGGGCAAAGCGGCAACAGGAACGGCACAACCAGAAGAGACCACATCACATACCGAAACATAAATTTCTCCGGCAGGAACCAAAGGGAGAATCAAAAGGCGGGAAAAAGCAAAACCTAGTTTACCACACCGTCCGTTCGATTTCTAAACGGTTACAAACAACTTCGAAACATGACCTTGTGGCAAATTCGCAGACATCGACAATACGGTTGGGCGACTGCAACTGGTTGGGTCGTTGGTCCGAAGGGTGCGGTTTGAGGCCTCTTCTAGGACGTTGTCCTGGGCTGAAAAACCGGATGGCCCGTTGGAACGAAGTGCTGAACATGTTTGCCAGGCCGGAATGACATTCCTAGCCCGAAGCGTTAGTTTTGCAGTGGCGCTTTTTCCTATCCCTAAACGTAAGTTAGTGACCAGAGAAACACTCTGTTTTCCCCTTGCTAACGCGTCGGGCTATGAAAAATCGCTACTTCAAAAAGCAAAAGCGACCGTAGGTCGGACGATCATCCATGCTTTTCAATTCGAACCACACACGCTTGATACCCGAGTTGGTGCGACTGCGGATCGTGCGAATCAAAACTCGCCCATCGTCAGCGTCAAGGCAATTCCTTCGCAGAACCATCGCCAAGCCTTTCGGCAATCCAATCAGAATCGAACCACGGCGATTTACGCTGGCAGAAAATTCGTTGATAGACTAATGGCCGCAAAAAAGCCAGCTCTTTTGGAAAAACCTTTTTTGACACAAAT
>JAGQOZ010000445.1 GCA_020426955.1 Planctomycetales bacterium | reverse complement strand
AATCCGCTGTGGGGGACAATAGCAACTTGTTCGCGAATCAGCAGATCGTTGCCAAACACCTCTTGCAACGCGTCTTCAAACAACTGCATGACGACATTGTCCAAGATGTCTGTAAAACGAGTGCAAACCTGGATACCAGGCGAACCACTGTTGTGTTGTTCACGCAGTTTGTTGCGTTCAGCCGCCAGATATTGGCGGGCTTGCAAGACGGCGGGACGAATCGTCGCGTTAGAAATACTCACAAACTCTACTTATGATTACAATTCGAATATGGGAGATTCGATGAAGCTTTCCGTCTTCGCCCCGACCGAGAACGTATTCCGCCAAGACACGTACTCGACAAGCGTTGCGAAAGGACTGAGACGAAGGACTCGTCGCCTCGTCCACTACGGCCTATTTTGCCCCAGGACTACGGCCTATTTTGCCCCAGGAATCGTCGCCTCGTCCACTACCTGGTCAGTTCCTCTGCCGCTCGCGTTACAGCGCGTCTTCGCCTGTTTCGCCAGTTCGAATTCGCACGGTCGTCTCTAAATCGGTCACAAAAATCTTGCCATCGCCAATTTGGCCGGTCTGTGCCGCTCGCATGATGGTGTCCACGGTGGTTTGCACCTGCGAATCCGAACAGACAACTTCCATCTTTACCTTGGGCACGAAATCGACTGTATATTCCGTTCCTCGATAGGTTTCCTTGTGGCCCTTCTGCCGCCCGAATCCACGGACTTCTGTAATGGTCATGCCGTGAACGCCTTGTTCAGACAGCGCGTTTTTGACTTCTTCCAACTTGAAATGCCGGATTACTGCTTCAATTTTTTTCATGATTAACTCCTTTGGGTTTAGCTCTTTACCCTGCCCAAATTCTACGTCATTTAACGATTCTTTTCACGGCGGGGCAGGCAGCTGGCATGCGAATATTTCTGCAAATCGGTCGTCAAACCGAACGGATACGAAAGCTTACTACCTCTTATGCCGAATTTTCCAGCCGAGGCACGTCTAGTCCACCGAAGGGTGCCACGGAACATCCGAAACGCCCAAACGATGATTCGCCCATCTGGCGAGCACGAACAGCAAGTCTCCCAGTCGGTTCAAATACGGCACCACCGTTGACGGAATTGAATTGACCGAAGCCAACGAAACGACTCGCCGTTCCGCTCGACGACAAACCACTCGCGCCAAATGCAAACTGGCCGCTGGCTTGGAGCCACCTGGCAAGACAAACGAAGTCAGCTCAGGCAATTCTGCGTCGAACCGATCAATCAAGGCTTCCAAATTCGCAACGTGTTGATCACCGATCAGATTGGTGCCGGATTTTTCTGGATCGGGTGATGCCAGAACCGCGCCCAAGGAAAACAGATCACATTGTATCTGTTGCAGCAACGGACGTAATTCGTTCCATTCGATTTCCACTACGGCCAGACCAAGGTGTGACGAAAGTTCGTCCACCGTTCCGTAGGCTTCAATGCGTACGTGGTCCTTGGAAACGCGAGGACCGCCGAACAGCCCTGTATCGCCAGAATCGCCTGTTTTGGTGTAGATGTTCATGCCGATAATCGTATCCGCCAAGTCTGGTTCGCCAATGCCCGAATCGATAAACTTCCAATTTATTGGATTCGGACCAATTGACTTAAATCATGGTAGCGAGGAAGCATCATGCGGCAGATTAAGGCTTGCGGTGTATTTATCATTAAGGGAAATCCCATTGACGAATTCTTGTTGATGATCCATCCCGATCGTTTAGATGTGCCAAAAGGGCACGTTGATCCGGGCGAATCGGAAATGGAATGTGCCCTACGTGAATTGCAGGAAGAGACCGGTATTTCCGAACAGGATATTACTCTGCTTCCGGACTTCCGGTTTACCTTGGAGTACAACGTCAAACCAAAACGGTTCGGTTACGAAGAATGCCACAAAACGCTGGTGGTCTTTTTGGGGCGGTTGAACCAACCTGATCAACCGATCGTAGTGACCGAACACGAAGGTTTTCGCTGGGAAAAGTGGAACCCTCCACATAAAATCCAAGAACTGACCATTGATCCTTTGTTGAAGTATACGGAACAGTTTTTTGCGGAAAAATAATCTGATATTCAGCAAGATACGATTGCCTCGGTTAAACCTGCGGCCTTGAAATCGGTAAGCGATTCTGGCGTTTTCTGGTCCGAAACTTCGGTTCACTCACGGTGGTTGTACTATGTCACTTGGCCTCATGCCCTTCGCCAAAAGCTTGCTGCGAATCTGGTTACCGCTGATTCTAGCTTCATATTTCGTGTCCATGGTCTCGGGCGAATTCAGCAATCAACCGGCCGACCGTGGTTATCACTTCTTGACCGAAAAAGCCTACTTGCCACCCGATTTTGACGAACAGACGTTTAATGCCACTTGGCAAGTTTGGCCAGAACCACTGCGAAGTCGCGCCGCAGAAGCAACGCCCTCTGAACGACGCCGCATGGCGTTTGAGCGTTACGGCCTTACATTCCGCCCGGATGATGATTCCGGCAAGCCGCTGCAGTACGTAGTGGACCAGCAAGGGCAATGGACCATGAATTGCTTTGCTTGCCACGGCGGACAAGTGCTGGGAGACACTTATCCGGGATTACCAAACAACCGATTCGCACTGGAAACGCTAACGGAAGATATTCGCAAGACTAAGCTCCAACTGGGGAAACCGCTCAGCCGAATGGATGTCGGTTCGCTTTTTATGCCGCTTGGCAAAACGAATGGAACCACCAACGCCGTCATGTTTGGTGTGGCGTTGATGGCTTATCGAGACGCAGATCTAAACGTTCATCCTAATCGCCTGCCGCCCAAGATGGTTCACCATGACATGGATGCGCCGCCGTGGTGGCATTTCCAACGGAAGGAGTACATTTACATTGATGGATTCGCGCCCAAGGACGCTCGACCGCTCATGCAGTTCATGCTGGTAGAACAGAACGGTCCGGAAAAATTTCGGCAATGGGAAAGCGACTACCAAGATGTGTTCGAGTACATATCATCCATTAAACCGCCCAAGTATCCGTTTGAAATTGATGCTGCATTGGCCCAGAAAGGTTTGAAGATTTTTGAAGCGAATTGTGCGGAATGTCACGGCACTTACGGTGAAAATGCTGACTATCCAGGCAAAATGGTCTCGTTGGATAGCGTGCAAACCGATCCGGTGCGGCTGAGTGCGCTCAGCGAACAGCACCGCGCTGGGTACCAAGCTAGTTGGTTCGGCCGTTTTGGCGAAAAGGAAGTGATTACCAATCCGACCGGCTATGTCGCTCCGCCGCTGGACGGCATCTGGGCATCAGCGCCTTACCTGCACAACGGTTCCGTCCCAACGCTTTGGCACTTGCTGCACCCGAGCGAACGGCCTGCAGTGTGGAAACGAACAGAAGCGGAATACGACCAGATTCGAATCGGTTTGCCAATTGAGTCGTGGGACCGTCTGCCCGCCGAAGTGACGGACGCCGCAGTTAAGCGAACCTACTTCGACACTGGTCGCTTTGGCATGCAAGCGTCTGGGCACGACTATCCGAATCAACTGGATGAACAGGAAAAACGAGCCGTCTTGGAGTACCTAAAAACGCTCTAAAATGCGGCCTTAGTCCTGTCATAACCGTTTGTCGTACTTTTCGGTACTTCATTGCACTGATACCATTAAATGTGGACGACCAGAATGTCTGACCGCCGTTCCAAGTACGGTCGGTTGGCAAGACCACACAGACCATCGTTCAACGATTTTGATTTTTACTTTCTCCTGTGTCCATGGAGGTTCTAATAACCGATGACGCAACTGCTTGAAGCAAAAGCCGGACGAATTACGCCGGAAATGGAATATTGTGCTAAGCGAGAAGGCTTGGCGGCGGAACTGATTCGTGACGAAGTAGCCGCGGGCCGCATGGTGATCCCGGCCAACGTTGTCCATCGAGACGGACGGTTGGAACCAATGTGCATTGGCATCGCGGCCAAATGCAAGATCAACGCCAATATCGGTAATTCGGCCGTAACTAGCAATCTGGATGACGAACTCCTGAAGCTGCATACTTCCGTCCATTACGGTGCGGACACAGTGATGGATCTATCCACCGGCAAAGATATCGATACGATTCGCAAAGCCATCATCCAAGCGTCGCCGGTTCCCATTGGTACCGTGCCGATGTATCAAATGCTGGAAGAATTGGGCGGTGAAATTGAAGATATGACGCCGCAACATTTCTTGGACATGGTGGAACACCAAGCCAAGCAAGGTGTGGACTACATGACCATTCACTGTGGTATTCTGCTGGAGCATTTGCATCTGGCGATGAATCGAGTGACCGGGATTGTCAGCCGAGGCGGATCGTTGGTAGCCAAATGGATGATGGCTCATCGCCAGCAAAATCCGTTGTACACGCATTTCGACGAACTGTGCGACATCATGCGACAGTACGACGTCACGTGGAGTTTGGGTGATGGCTTGCGTCCCGGTTCGTTAGCAGACGCCAGTGACGAAGCGCAATTCGCTGAACTCGATGTCCTGGGCGAACTGACTCGGCGCAGCTGGAAAAACGGCACGCAAGTCATGGTGGAAGGTCCCGGTCACGTGCCGATGGACCAAATCGACATGAACATCAAAAAGCAAATTGAAGTTTGCGATGGCGCCCCGTTCTACGTGCTCGGTCCATTGGTCACCGATATTGCGCCAGGCTACGACCACATCACCAGCAGCATTGGAGCGGCGTTGGCGGGTTGGAGCGGAGCAGCGATGCTGTGCTACGTGACTCCCAAAGAGCACCTGGGCTTGCCAGACAATGAAGATGTAAAGCAAGGCGTAATCGCCTACAAAATTGCTGCCCACGCCGCCGATATCGCTCGTCAACGACCGGGCGCACGAGATCGAGACGACGCGCTCAGTAAAGCTCGATTTGAATTCGATTGGAACGAACAGTTCCGTTTGTCGTTGGATCCCGAAACAGCCAAAAATTTCCACGATCAAACCCTGCCGCAAGACACCTTCAAGAGTGCTCATTTCTGTAGCATGTGCGGACCGAAATATTGTTCGATGAAGATCACCGACGATATCAAGAAAATGGCCGCAGAAAACGAATTGGTGGAAATCGAAATGGAATCGAAGTAGCCAATCTAATTCGCGAATGATTGCCAAACGAACGGAAAA
>JAGQOZ010000444.1 GCA_020426955.1 Planctomycetales bacterium | reverse complement strand
GGAACCAGTTGACACCACTTTGAACGACGCTTCTTCGAACGAAACCTTCGCGCCGAATCAGCCGAATCAAGCCACCGGTCTCTCGTTGGAAGAGACCATCCAGCTGGCGCTTGCTTCGAATCCAGATTTGGCGTCTGCGTCCGCACAAATTGCAGCAGCCGATGCGGTACTGTGTAAAGCTCGCGCCGAGTTTTACCCAAAGCTGGGCATCACTGAACAATATGGCGTGACCAATAATCCGGTAATGTCGTTTATGTATCAGCTGAACCAGACGCGGTTGAATTTTGCGCAAGACTTCAATGATCCGCAAACCGTTGACAACTTTCATACCCAGTTGCGATTCCAACACAGCATCTACACCGGCGAACGTCGTCAGCATGCGTTGCACGCGGCCGCGGCCGGATCAAATGCAGCATCGCTAAGCCTTGTGGCGCTGCAAAACCAAATGACTTATCAAGTGGCGGAAGCATATTATCGTTTGTTGCAAGCTCGTGATCTGGCCAAGGTACGACAACAGGCCGTCCAGCAAGTTCAGCAGCATTTGGATATCGTGACAACTCGATTCGAAAACGACACCGCCGTCAAGTCAGACGTGTTAACGGTAGAAGTGCGTTTAGCCGAAGAACAAGAATCACTGATTTCGGCCAGAAACCAATTGGAACTAGCGTGGGCCGTCTTGGAGAACGTGGTCGGCGCGCCGCTATCGGGACAAGAGTTACCTGAAGCGATTCCAACCGCGCCCTGGTCGCAGCAGGTGGAAGAATTGGAATACGCGTTGTCGGTAGCCAGCGGTCAGCGAGCGGAGATTGGGGCGATGACCAGTCAACAGCAAGCGGCCTCGGAACAAGTACTGATGGCTCAAGCGGGTAAGCGGCTAGGCATTGATTTTGTGGCTGACTACGACGTCTACACTGGCGATTTTCAAACGGGCAATGACAGCTTTTTTGCCGGAGTCATCTTCCATCTCAACCTGTTCGACGGCGGACGCACTCGGATAGATATGGCTCAGGCCGCGGCCAAAGTAACTGAACTTCGCGCCCAGCAGCGACGGCTCATGTTGGATATCGAATTGGACGTACGTCGTTCGTACCTGCAACTAAAAGACGCAGAAGAACGGCTGAAGGTGGCTTCGCAAGCGATCGAACAGGCCAGCGAAAGCTTGCGCGAAATCGAGGTGCGTTACCGAGGTCAATCGGCGAACATCACTCAAATGGTAGACGCTCAAGTAGCACTTTCCAACGCTCGAGTCCGTCAAGCAACCGCTCAGGCCGAAGTCGAAGTCGCTCGCGCCGCACTCCAGCGCAGTTCCGGCCGCCTAACCGATTTGCTGTAGTTTTCAAGTAGTTTCGTTTAGCGAAGGTCCGTCGACGCGAAAAAAAGTTGCAGCAATTTGCCTCGTTATCTTAAGATGCTAGTCACGCTGGCGGTACCGTTAGATCCTAGGTGGTGCGATCTGCCGACCCAGTGTGAGGAAAGAGAAAAGGGGAGGCGTTGTGCGACTTCACGCAGCCTGGTTGATTTGCTGGTTGGTTTCGTGTCGTTTTGCGGTTGCGGATTCGGCACCACAAATTCCGCTCCGCATTGTAAAAGTCGTCCAGGGTTCCGACGGTCCGGAGCGTCGGTCGTCTTTTCTAACGAACGCCTGTATCAACAATCACGGCGACATCGCGTTTGGCGTCAATTATTCGAACGATGAAGGTATTTGGCTGGTGACAGCCGACGGCCAATCGCAGCGAATTGCCGGTGCTGCTACCGAATTAGACACAAACCAAGATGCGAACCAGTTGGCATCCAAATTTGGCACAGGCTGGACATACGTGGTGCTGAACGATTCGCGGCAGATCTTGTTCCGTTCGCACGACGTGTTTGTGTACGACCCGAACCAAGGCATCGAACTTGTCTCGGCGAACGCTATGGAATTGCCAGCAGACGCAAACAAGGAATTGCGGCACCTCGTTTCGTACGGTCTTGACGCTAATGGTGCCACGGTTCTAGCAATGAAGGTTTATCCCAAGATAGACAAACCCGCAGACCCGAGAGCGCCGGAGAACCTATTCGGTCCTGATCCCGTGGGTTCGGTCGTCTTTCGCAAACGTTTGAGCGTTCCTGCAGAAATCATCGACACCGTCAACGATGATTCGCTCGGTCCCGGATTCTTGGTGGCGGCTAATGAGCGAGGTGACGTGTTGTACAAGCAGCAACATTTGCACCAACAACCGCTCACGTTATTGATCGGAGATTCTTCACTGCCGATACTTCGCTTGGGAGACCCAATTCCATTGGCCAAGGATCATGTTTCTCAGGCTGGTGACGTGTTTCAATTGGCTATGAACAATGCCAACCAGATTGCGGCGGTTGGGGGGTGTCTGAATCTGGGGCAACGAGGTTTCGTTTCAACTTGTTTCCTGTTCACACCTCAGCAAGGCTGGAAATGCCTGTCGCGTGAAGACGTGCCGGTTCCAGGAATGGATGTATCGAGTCTGGCAACTCACATGGTCCCGTATATCAACAAGCAGGGAAACATCTTATTGACGCAAAACGGCGTACAGACCGATGACACCCCGGCCATCGTCTATGTGGATGCGAACCATGGTCCGCGATGCGTTGCGTCCGTCGGGCAGGCGGCCCCTGGGACGAATAGTGTTTTTCACGCGACTGGCGAAACGAGACGAAATCGGCGAGCGCTAATGGAGATTCCTCGGCCGAGCAACGGTTTTGCCGACGGGATGTTGAACGGTCGCAATCAAGTTGCCTTCGTCGCGACGGTCGCTTCGGAAAGTGATCAGTCCGAATCGCAAGTCGGGCTCTGGGTAACCCATGCCGATGCGTCCGAGCTGAGTTTGGTAGCGCTCAGCGGACAGAAAATTGAAATTGCTCCGAACGATATTCGCACTATCAGCCAGTTGTCGTTCGCCGGTTCGACGGGCAACGAAGATGGTCGTCCAAGCGGGATGAACGAACGCGGCCAAATAGTGTTTGTGGCCGCGTTTACTGACGGTACCGAAGCGGTCTTGCAGACAGATGCCTTCGCGGCGCCAAACTCGGAGGACAAGCCTTCGCAGACCCCAGTCGCAGTCGAACCAACCAAGCAGGAACTCGAAGAAATCGCCGCCTGGGAAGTGCAAGCAGATGAAGAAATCCAAAAGGCCAAAACGCGTTACGAAAATTCCGACCCGGTAAAACTGAGCAAATTGGCAGATGAATTGAAACTGGCATACGCCAACGCCGCCAAGCAGTTACAATCACCGGAAATCGGAAATGGCCAGCGAGACCCGATTTCGCAATACTACCATATTCGCCAGCAACAGCAGACGCTTGTCAACTATCCTAGGTATTGGGAAGCGTTGGCGCAGCGTCCCTTTTATTCGCTCGGCGAACAGGGGCATGGCGAAAAAGACGAATTTGTCGCATCGGCTGCCAAGCTGTTAACCAAGTACCGTGCCCGTGAAACATTTGGCCCGCGCATCGAGGCCAAAATCGCCGAATGGAATTCCCTGGCCATTCCTAAACTGGAATTTGAGTATATAGGAGAAATTCCACTGCGCCGGGCAAGTCGGAAACGCAATGTGATGTTGAAGCAGTTCTCCGGGGCTATTGGGCCTGATTTTTCTGACTTGGTCCATTCGTCCAACGAGCACGGTGCGGAGTTCAAATATTCACCTCCCAGTGAATTATTTCGAAAAATCCACGCTGACTTGCGGCGCATTGTACGACTTCGTATCAACAAGCAGGGCCGTCTGCAACTAGACCGTCAACATTGGCTGGACGAATCTTGGCCCAAAGGAAAACTCGAGGCATTGTATTTTGTAGAGAGACTACTGGACGAACGAGGCGTCAGTGAAAAGGTATTGTTCGAGCGATCCGAATGGGGTAGGGATGACGGGTCAAAAGAATATCGCTCAGGCATCGATCTCGTGCCTGCACTCCAACTCGCTCGACAATTGCACATGACCCTAAGTAGTGATCGCAATGTTAGGAATGGTTCAAGTTACGGAGGACATGATGCCGTTCGTTTTTATCGCTTTCACGTTGGCAAAAATATCTTTGAATGTGTCGTGTCGGATGAAATGCTACACACGTTCTTAGACGATCGAGATTTTAACGTGCACTGGGATGTTCGCACCGACGATACCGGGTTCTTAAAAGTCGAATGGTCTACGCCCGGCTCGTGCTACGTGTTGGTACAATTGGCAAACGGTAGTGTGCGGTGGTCAGACATTGGCGAACAGACGGTGGTTCGTTCCGCAAAATCATTTGCGGAACTGTATCAGGCAGATCCAGATCTTGTGGAAAATGAAATTACGGGGCGCCTGCATTCTGTGGGCATTGTCGGGCCTACTTTAAAATCGTCAAAATCGTTTCTGGCGTTGCTGGCAAGCCGATTGGATAGTCAGGAAGCGGGCGTGGCAGAACGAGTACGAACGTTGGTGGGCGAATTGGACGACGGTCAATTTGAAATTCGCAACGACGCGTATTATCAATTGGCGACCAAAGCACACGTCTACCAACCTCACTTGCAAAAACTGGCTGCAGAATCGCAGGTATCTGTGGAAGCGAGGGCGCAGATTGCAAAGATCATCGAATTCTGCCAACAAACTTACCAAGAAGAAGACGCGTTGCTGCACTCGTTGGACGTGCTGAATTCGGCAGCGCAGTTGATTCCAATCATGGCGTTCGCTCCGCCTGAGATTCAAGCGAAGATTGGCAAACGGCTGATTCGTTTAACCGGTCAAAACCTGGGCGATGACCCGATCGCTTGGCAAAAATGGCTCGACCAACCCTGACCGGTTCGCAAAAGACAATGTGAACCGATGTCGTCGCGGTTTGGCGGCAGTCATCCTACGTATACCGCACGCCTTGATGTTGTGGTTCGAAGAAAACGGGCAGCAATCCGTCCACTCGCAGCAGGCCGTCCATCGTCAAGCGAATAAACTGGTCGTCGATTTCCACGTAGCCGTTTTCTTGATGAGCTTTCCACTGTTTGGACCAGTGTTCGACGATATCGACGTCGTATTTTTCCTGGAAATACGATCGATCTAGTTTGCCGGTCTTCAGCAGCAAAATCATTTCTCGAATCAATCGCTGATGCGCCGTCGGCTTGTAAGCTCGATAAGCCGGCAAGCGATTCTCTTCCAACA
>JAGQOZ010000443.1 GCA_020426955.1 Planctomycetales bacterium | reverse complement strand
GGAACCTGTGTCGGCGACGTTAACTTAGATGGAGTTTTTAATAGCGCGGATCTGATTCTGCTTTTCCAGACTTCCGAATACGAATCGGGCAAACCGGCAACCTGGGTCACGGGCGATTGGAATGGCGACTGTAAATTCGATAGCTCTGATTTGCTGCTGGCATTCCAAGAGGGGTGTTATGACGCGGAATCGTCACACGTGTTGGCCAGCGTTGTGCCCGAACCGAATGGTCTGATACCTACCTTGATGACCTGCCTGGGTTGGGCGTTGCGTCGACGGAAACGTCGAAATCCGTGAACTCGCGAACACTGGCGTTTTTTTGACAATTCCTGTTAAGCCGATAGCAATACAACGCGTGATTCCCCACAATAGAACTCGTAAGCAGAATGGCCGCACTGGGTATCGGTGGTCTGCGATGACTGTTACGTGGGTGAAGCAATTGTCATGCCGGAACGTTTATCCAAAGCAGATGAACGACGAGTCGAACGGGTCATTGATGAATTGATTCGCCAGTCTTCTGCCGGTCAGCCAGTGAGTCTAGACCAATTCCATTTGGAACCACCGCTGCAAGACCACGTGCTGACCGAACTAAAACGTCGCGACCTGATTGCGCAGATTCGCCAGAATTTTGAAGAAGCCGGTTCCGTTCATCCCACGCTCGATTCGGAAAGTCCCACCAGCGATACTGCTCGTCTTTCCGTGCGCTGTCCGCATTGCGCCAACTCCGTGGACATTGACGCCGACGTGCCGTGGTCGGAGATTATCTGCATTGGCTGCGGGAATTCGTTCAGTTTGGTGTCGGACAACCTGAACACGAAAGAAGCTCCTTCGCTGAAACAGATCGCGCACTTTGAACTGATTGAAAGACTTGGAGTTGGTGGGTTCGGCACGGTCTGGAAAGCTCGAGACACGATTTTAGACCGAGCCGTGGCGCTGAAACTTCCTCGAAAAGGCCAACTGACTGAAGAAGAAATCGACAAGTTCCTGCGAGAAGCTCGCGCGGCCGCTCAGCTCCGTCATCCCAATATTGTCA
This sequence comes from Planctomycetales bacterium, assembly GCA_020426955.1. Lineage (GTDB taxonomy): Bacteria > Planctomycetota > Planctomycetia > Pirellulales > Pirellulaceae > JAGQOZ01. The sequence goes on along the minus strand of JAGQOZ010000443.1, from coordinate 4,106 downwards.
GCGTTCATGAAGTAGGCCGAACCGAAGATACGGTTTACATTGTCAACGATTTGGTGCGAGGTGTTTCCTTGTCAGATTGGGCGGCGATTCGGTCGCCATTGCCATTCGAATCAGCCGTTTTGTGTTTGAAGATTTCCAACGCCTTGGCGGAGGCGCACCGCTTGGGAATTGTGCATCGAGACCTAAAGCCGGGCAACATTCTGGTGGATGCCCATGATGAGCCACACATCATGGACTTTGGTTTGGCCAAACGAGATGCCGGAGAAGTGACGGTGACCATCGAAGGCCAAATTGTCGGCACGCCTGCATATATGGCCCCGGAACAGGCCATGGGCATGTCGCATGCCTGTGGTCCGCCGACTGATATTTATTCACTGGGCGTCGTGTTGTTTGAACTGCTCACCGGAGAACTTCCTTTCCGCGGCAACACCAACATGTTGCTGCATCAAGTGTTGAATGACGAACCGCCTTTACCTCGATCTTTGAATAACCATGTACCGAAAGATATCGAAACGATTTGCTTGAAGTGCCTGGAAAAGAAGCCCGAAAAGCGTTTTCCATCGGCCGCAGAACTTGCCGACGAATTGGCTCGTTTCACGGGCCAGCAACCCATTCTCTCCCGGCCCGTTGGTCGTTTCGGACGAATCGTACGTTGGTGTCAGCGTCACACCACAACAGCCGGCTTGATTGTTGCTTGTCTGGTTACGCTGGTGGCGGGAACCGTCGCGACCACTTACTTTGCCATGCAGGCCCTGGATTCGAAAAAAGAAGCCGACAGTGCGAAACAACAAGTTCGCACGGTTCGGCAGCAAGCCAACGAATTTGAATCTGCCAGGAATCAAGCCACAAGAATGGCGGCCGACGTATTCAAAATCTCCGCGTCGGCATCACTGACACCCTACAACCAACAGTTAAACGCGGCGTCTTCGGCGTTTCCCATCTTGCCACATCAGACGTTGCGATTGCTCGAGGACGATCATCGCTGTCCGCCTAGTCATCGCGATTTCACATGGCGTTTTCTGTTTCGCAGTTGCGCCAAGCCGCACCAGACGTTTGCGCATCCTCTGGCCGATGTGCAGCATCTAAGATTCTTTGCGGAAACGAATACGCTGGTGCTGGTTGATTCATTGAACAACGTCGCGGTGTTTCAGTCGAACCAGGACGGTCCGTTTCGTTGGTTACCAGATGGCCAGGACGTTCCGCTTTTGTCGGAAAGGAACCAACCTACTTCGATTGAAATCACGAACCATATTGTGACCGTGCGCGTTGGCGATCAAACACCGCAATCGCGAGAATTTGATGCCGCCGTCACGTTGGCCAAGGCATCGGATCTGGCATCCAATCAAGTGATGGTATTACAACAAGCGTCGGCCGGTTTGCTTTTTTGGGACCTGCCTACCGATCAGATTCAGGAAATCGAAATGCCGTGCACGGCAGAGTACGTTGTGGACGTATCGGTGGCGTCCGGCATCACTGCAGTGGTTGACGATCAGGGCGCTATTTGGATGCAGCGAACGGAATCGGCTTCGTTTTCACGTTTCGAACCGGAACAGGGGCGGTTTGAACGAGTGTTAGTGGATGGCGATTCGCAACGCCTGTTTGGCGCCACACATGACTCGCAGATTGTCGTCTGGGATCTGGCCGCAGACAGTCAAACCACTTGGCTCGAATCAGAAGCGGCCATCGAATCAGCTGTTTTTTCGCCCGATGGACAGCGCTTGGCGGCGGTCACGGCCGGCCAGCTGTATGTGCTGAATTCGTTGGACGGAGCAGAGATGTTACGCCCCATTCAACTCGACCGCCCCGTCAAGGACATTCGCTGGTCACCTTCCTCCAATCGAATTGCGGTACTCTATGGCAACGGAAGTGTCGTTGTCTTTGATACGGAACGAACTAGTCGCCAGTTGCAGTGTCCTTCGTCTGACGTGTTCGAATGTATAGCGTTTGAATCGGGCGAGTCACTGCTGCTGGGTTCGAATCAAACGGAACTTCTGCGCTGGAACATGGACGACCAACCACCAACACCCGCAGGCCGTGTTGACGTGCCGCTCATTGCCATGGAAGTCCATCCGTCAACGGGCTCGCAGTTTCTCATCAGTCCGGTCCAGATGATTGTCAACCGTCCCGGCAAAGATCCTTGGATGTTGGAGCCGTTTGATAGTCCGGTGACCCACGTCGTTTGCTGTGGCAATCAAGATATTTTCTATGTCGGACACCAAGACGGCGGTGTTACTCGCGTCCGACTGAACTGGGTCCAACGCACAGAGGCTCGAACCGCGCTGGACACTGTTGTCGGGACGATTCGAGCGCTAAAAGCGACTGCCGACAATAAAACGATTTTGGTCGCTGGTAGCCAGGGCTTGGAGTTTTTCGATGCAAAACTGGGACAGCATCGAGCGTTCGTTGCGCAAGTCGGCGTCACGACAGCAGATTTTCTGCCAGTGCCGAAACAAGATTCTGATCGCTTGGTGCTGGGAAACGCGGCGGGCGAATTGCGATTGCTGCGAGGCGAATCGGCCATAGGGACTCCGGTGCTGTATCCACAAGGCGTGGTCCGCTCGCTGCAAACATCCCGCGCCAATCCGCATTTTGTGTACGCGGCCTGTAATGGCGCGTTTCTGGTGGTGGACCCGTTTGCCGAATCGTTGACCGTATCCAGTTGGCAACCGGCCACTATCCGCAGTTTGGCGGTGCGAACCGATTCCAATGAAGAACAAATTGCGTGGTCATTTGGTGCTGGTCAGCTGCAAACCAGTCGCTTGGCGTTTGGCGTGGTCACGCCCGAACTGTCGTTGCCAACTTTCGATGCAAACCTGCATGACTTGCGCTGGTCCAGTGACGGCTCGCATTTGCTTGGTATACGCAACAACCAATTAGAGGCCTGGGCCATCGATTCCAATTCGACGAATCTGACAAAGCTGGACGTTGACGGCACCGTCCTTTGCTACAGCTGGTTCGACACGGACAAGACGGCGCTGGTCGGCTTGGCTGATGGGCAGGTGCTGGCCACTTCGCTGACGCCTGATGGCTGGCAAGAAAAGTATCGCGTTGCCGCTCATGTTGGCCCGGTTCGAATGTTGGCTGCTTTTCACAATCAACGCTGGGTTTCGTACGGCGATGATCAACAGTTGAAGCTGTGGAGCGGTTCAAAATCGAAACCACTGGACGAACTCGCCTTGGCTGCGGCTAATGCGCTCGCCTCGCTTCCGGACCAGCAGTTGTTGGCAGTTGGTAGCGGCCAACAAGTGCACCTTTGGCGAATGCACGACAAGCTGGATCGAATTTCTCAGCCTCTGGATGAACATTCTGGCCCCATTACAGCGTTGGCTTTTACGTTGTCTGGACGTCACGTGATTTCTGCCGCGGAAGATCGAACCATCCGCATTTGGCCCCTCCAACCTGGTGACGCCAGAAGCAACCCAGACGTCGAAAACCCTGCCAAATCGGTAGTCCCTGCCGACGTGCAAAAAATGTTTGACAGCTTGCGACCGTAGTTCCAGCGAAAATTGCTCTAAGAAGCGACCGTCCAACCCAGTCCAACAGCGTTGGCGAATAGAAATTTGTCATTTCTTGTCAAACTTTCAAAAAACCGTGACGGGAAACGGTCGTCTCAAGACATGTAGCTTTTGAAGAGCAAGAGAGACCCACTGGGGCGCATCTAGGGGAAAAGCCAAGGGGATTGTTGGACGCATCCGGGAATTGCGGGGCGCATCCGGGGCAGTAAACAAGAGACGGGCAGCCGATCCAGCATCAGAGCCTTCACGTGCTGATCATGTCCGTCTCTTGTTTGCTTTTATTATTGAGCAACAGAATACGCCAGCCCATTAGGCAAAGAACGCTCGTTCAGATTTGCTTAGTTCGAATTCGGCGCTGGCTTTCCGAACGGGTCGGTCGTCTTCGGCGGCAAACAGTTGGTCGACATGCATACGCCATGCAGCGGCGACCAATTGAGAATCGGAGTTCGTTTCATTCGGTGATCGAACTCCTGCGAATCCCGTGGGAAGAGGTTCATTCATCAGGTCAGGTAGCGCCGCAGCCACGTAGCCGCCCGAAGTAAACGCCGCGACCAAGTCTGCGGTGCTGAATTCACCGTCGCAGTTCCAATC
>JAGQOZ010000442.1 GCA_020426955.1 Planctomycetales bacterium | reverse complement strand
TTGATTGATAAAGACAACAGACGTTTTGGATTTGGCAATGGCGCCGGTCAGCTTTCGCATCGATTGGCTCATCAAACGAGCTTGCAAGCCAACATGAGTGTCCCCAATTTCGCCTTCCAGTTCCTGCTTGGGAATCAACGCCGCGACGGAATCGACAACGATGATGTCCACTGCGTTGGACTTGATCAACATTTCAGCAATATGCATTGCCTCTTCACCGCTGGTAGGCTGACTGACCAACAACGTTTCTAACTGAACGCCCAGCTTCTTGGCCCAACTGGGATCCAATGCATGTTCTGCGTCAATAAACGCCGCAATGCCACCATTCTTCTGAGCTTGCGCTACGCAGTGCAGCGCCAATGTCGTCTTACCGCTCGATTCCGGACCAAATACTTCGATAATGCGTCCTCGAGGAATTCCGCGACCTCCCAACGCCAAATCGACAGACAAACTGCCCGTGGTGATGCAATCGACTTCGTGTCGCTTGTCCGATCCGAGTGGCATAATGGCGCCGTCACCAAACTGCTTTTCAATTTGCTGAAGGGTCGTCTTTAATGTCGCATTTTGGGACAAGATGTTGTCGACGGTCTTTGCCACTTGCCGTGCGCTGACAGAATTCGTCTCCTTTTTGCTGCCTGACTTGGCAGACTTCTTGGTACTAGTTGCTGCGGATGTTTCGTTTGACTTCTTTGCCATATTGTTCTCTTCTGTTTTCTGAGCAGTCGCCATGGAAAATCTCCTTCCCTTTATCCAATAGTTGGCCTCGCTACACAAGCGGCGCGCGGGGCTCAAGATAGTGTACGCATGAACATTTTTCAAGCGGCCGGCTTTGCCCAAACGTCTGTGAGTGTCAAGTCGTTTTTCTGGGAAAGTTCGTGCATCATTATCTTCGCCGAGTTGATGACACGTATGGTCTTGAGGTTCAGCATTGTTCGGTTCGAACCGAGTCTGTCACCAGAAAACGCCCATTTCGGCTCGGAAAACTATTCTTGCCGCGAGACTTTTGTCCAAAACCTTTCGGGATCGGTTTTTGCGAATTGCACGGTTTGCTAGCTCAAATAAACTCGGCAAAGATAAAGCTTTGGTTAAGCTTTTACCGTGTTTTGGGAATTGAACTAATGAATCAAACGAATTGAGGTGCATCTATGAAACGATTTCTTTGTCTCGTGTGCGTGTTAGGCACAGCTCTGTCGGCGAATGCGGCAGATATCACTTGGGTGTCTTTTCACGATACCGACGCGGCATCGGCGGCGGCAGCTGGAGCTGGACTGACGAATGCGGCTGATATCGGCTACACCGACCTGTTATCGGCAAATGGCCATTCGGTTTCTCGATTTTTGACCCACGAACCTCTATCTGCGGATGACATCAACGTCTTGAATGCTTCGGACTTGGTCATCATTAGCCGATCGGTCAACAGCGGTCACTACGAACCTTCGGCCGACTGGAACACGCAGGTGACTTCGCCGGTAATGGTGATGTCGGGCTATTTGATGCGAAACAGCCGTCTGAATCTGACCGATGGTGGCACCATGGTTGACACCGCGGGACCTCTGACATTGCAAGCGGACGATCCTTCGCACCCCGTGTTTGCCGGAATTTCGCTTTCCGGTGCGAACATGGCCAATCCGTTTGCCGATGTTGTTACGGAAAATGGCGCTCTGCAACGAGGTATCTCGGTCAACATGAACAGTCTGGCTGGCGGCTCATTGATTGCTTCATCGACTGAATCGGCAACCGTGGGTGGTCCTGTCATTGCCGAATGGGCAACGGGTACAGCTGTGAACAACGGCGAAGTCTTAGCAGGACCTCGTATGATTTTCATGAGCGGCAGCCGCGAAGCGGACGGCGTGACATCGGAAACCGCAGGATTCTTCGACTTGAGCGCCGATGGTTCAACGATGTTTCTGAATGCAGTGGACTACATGACCGCTGTGCCGGAACCCAATAGCGGCGTGTTGGTTCTATTCGCCGCCATGTTCTTAGGGGCAATGCGTCGTCGCAAGTAACGACAGCGAGAGATCGAAGAATGTCAAGAGTGCTCGGCGCCAAATTGGCGCCGAGCCTCTTTTGCATTAGCGCACGATAGAGAACAGACGAGAGGCAGTAAGTTTGAATTTCTCTATCACGAAAGGAAACGCATGATGCGCAAAACGTCATTGTTGGCCATCGGAATGATGGTTGTATTCGCGACAGCTCGCTTGAATGCAGGCCAAATCATGTACCTTCTGGGAAGCGAATTTTCTCCAACAGAAGGCAATGAAGCACTGATCGAAATCTTCGAGGCTCGGGGCGACACGATTGAGTTTTGGGACAACGATTTGTTGGCGGCAGACCCGGAAACCGCTTTGGAAGTAGCCGACGCCGCAGATCTTGTTTTTATTGACGAATCGATCAATTCCAGTCGAGCTGATTCGATTATCGATACCGTCACTCCCGTCATTATCAACGAACAATACGCCTTCGATAATTGGGGCCTAACCGGACTACCTGTCGGACATGGTTCGCCAGGTCGTCCCAACGGAGATGGCGATCTGTTGGTTGCCGGAAGCGCCTTTGGGACTACCATCAACATTGTCAATGCGGCTCATCCTATTGCCAGCGCCGCAGGACTAGCCGCCGGTGATGTGCAAGTGTACGACGATACTGGCGGGCGCATTGACTGGGGTCGACCAGGCAGCGACGCTGACATCGTGGCAGAGATTCCCGGAGCGCCTGGTGCGGCTGCGATCTTTGTTTACGAACCCGGTGATACTTTGGTAAGTGGCGGTACGGCAACTGGCATGCGAATTGGCTTCTTTCTGAGTGACACCAATCGCGGTCCCGAACCGGATGATCCCGAAATTGCCGACGATTCTGTCGACAACAGCTGGGACGGTCGCGAAGCGACTTTGCTTACCGCAGAAGGTATTGCTCTTCTGAATTCAGCGATGGACTACGCCATGGGCTTAGTTGTATCGGTGCCGGGTGATTTCAATGGTGACGGGATGTTAGACATTTCGGATATCAATCAGCTTTCGATGGCCAGTGCCAGCAACGCGAATGACGCGGCGTTTGATTTAACGGATGACGCTTTGGTCAACGCCAATGACCTGTCGTTTTGGATCAAAGACCTGAAAAATAGTTGGATTGGTGACGCGAATCTAGACGGTGAATTCAACAGTGGTGACTTTGTCCAAGTCTTTACGGCCGGCAAATTCGAACAAGAAGTCGATGCCAATTGGGCCGATGGAGATTGGAACGGAGATGGTCGTTTCAATTCGGGCGACTTTGTCGCCGCGTTCACCGATGGCGGATTCGAACTGGGACCTCGCACTGGCGTTCAAGCGGTGCCCGAACCAGCCTTTGGCGTTTGGACCGCCATCGCTTGTGGATTGTTGGCATGGCGGCGAAGACACCGTTAAGCGGCCGCCTTTAGCCTGTCTCAAGGGAATCGTCGTTGAATTTGCGTTCAACGACGATTACTCTTTGCCTGTCGTTTAGTCTTACACCACGGCGAACCTTTCAGGACCGTGATTCGCAATACATTTCTTGAGTGGAGCGTATTCTGTATGTTTCGGCGAACCCACGTGGCAGCACGCACCAACCGTTCTCATTTTCGACCAAGCCAGTGTGAAACGCTGGAAACTCGTGCGCTGTTGGCCGGCGATTTGATCGCTCACTGGACGGCGGCGGAGTTGACGAATTTCGAAGACGGCGCTGTCATTGAAAGTTGGAACGATACCGTTGGCGATCGAACGGGTGACATTTTCGGCGATCCGGTCTTTGTGCAGAACGCCTTTGACGGGCGACCAGCCGTCCAATTCGACGGAGACGATTTGGTTCGCATCGACAACTTGGAGAGCCCTATCTCCGGAGCCAACGATTTTACGGTGGCGGTGGTCTTTGCCGCGAATGCCAGTTCGGCCACCAGCGATAGTGGGCAGTGGTATCAGCACATGGGCTTGGTGGATTCCAGCACCGCTGGCTTTGCTACCGACTGGGGAATTGCTTTGAATCAGTCCGGCCAAATTTCGGCGGGCATGGGTGGTGGCTTTGGTACAACCGCCACTACGGTCACGTCGTCGGAAAGCGATTTGGATAATCAGGAAAGGCAGATTGCCATCGTATCGCGAACCGGCGGTACGCTGTCCATTTACGTCAACGGCGGTGCGGCCAGCACGGTGACAACGGCCAGTTCAGCAGCCAGAACCAACACGATTGATCTGGTGCTGGGCGGAAACCAAACGAATTCCGCATCCGCTCCGTTTTCCGGAATGATCTCGGAAGTTCGCTTCTACGACGGATTCATGAACGCGGCCGAAGCAGATCAATTACATTCGCAAATTCTGTCGTTCTACCAAAACGAAGCACCTCGGGCCGTGGATGACACTTACACCGTGGAAGAAGATCCGTTGTTTTTCTTTGTCAATATTTCGGCCGAAGACGGGGTGCTGGCGAATGACATCGATGCCGACGGCGATGATCTCTCGGCAACGCTAGTCGAAACAACTCGGCACGGCACGCTCAGCTTTGATTCGGACGGTTCTTTTGTTTACGCCCCAGAGCGAAATTTCTTTGGGGTCGATACGTTTACCTACACGGTCAATGATTTTCGGCCAGGTAACACTGCGACCGTCACGATTAACGTGACCAACAAGTATGACTCGGCCAGCGGCGTGGCTGACACCTACTTGTCACAGCCCCATCAAGTCTTATTCGTTGACACGGCTGATGGCGTGCTGGCCAATGACAATAATCCAGACCAAACCAACCTACAGGCAGTACTGGAAACGGATGTCGCCCATGGTCAGCTGCAGCTCGGTTCCGACGGGTCGTTCACGTATAATGCTCAAGGTTTTTCCGGGACGACCCAATTTACTTATCGCATCAACGACGGAACTCAGCTTTCTGCGCCCGTGAGCGTGACGTTGCAAGTTAACACCGATCCGATTGGAAGTGCAGATACGTTTGCTGTTTCGGAAGACGTTCTATTCGTGACTTCGGCATTGCAAGGCGTGTTAGCGAACGATGTGGATGCGGACGGTGATGCGTTGACCGCGTCGCTGGTTTCGCCGCCTACCTACGGTTCGCTCGAATTTGCCGATGACGGAAGTTTTCAGTATTCCCCCAATCCAGACTACTTTGGACCAGATTCGTTCACCT
>JAGQOZ010000441.1 GCA_020426955.1 Planctomycetales bacterium | reverse complement strand
GCGCGTTGATTGTGGAACATATCGATTCCACTCAGCCGCAAAGCATGGTCGCACCCAAGGTGGAAGAAGTCTGCGAACATAGTGCTCGTGCCATCGGCAACGCTCTAGAACACAATTCGCTGTTCTTGATGCCGGTTTGGAAAGCGATCGGGCATTCTCGCTGGGCCCTGACCGCCAAGAACTTGCCCAAGACCATGTTGATTTCGGGCGCCATCTTAGCGGCGCTATTGGCGCTGTTTATCCTTCGCAAAGATTTTATTTTGAAGGCCGAAGGAATACTGACGCCGGTAGAAAAGAAGGATGTCTTCTTTGAGCAAGATGGACATGTCGCCGAAGTCCTAGTGGACCATGGTGATAAGGTCGAGAAGGGCCAAATTATTATTAGGCTCGAAAACAACGACCTTGAGACACAGATTCAGCAACTCTATACCGACCTAAGCGAAGCACAGGCGTCACAGCGACAGGTGCAGCTGAGTCGAGATCCCGAATCGGAAAGCAAGTTGGCTGAACTGCGAGCCCGAATTCAAGGTTACAATCGGCAGTTGGCGATTTTGGAAGCCAAGAAAGACGCTTTGATTGTCCGCGCACCCATGAGCGGTGAGATCACAACTTGGAACGTTAAGCATCTTTTGGAGAATAAACGGCCGGTGATGCGAGGCCAAAAGGCCTTACAGCTGGCCAATCCTGAAGGCGATTGGGAGCTGGAAGTCTTCTTGCCGGAAAAACGCATTGGTCACCTCACCAAGGCGCAGAAAGATTCAGACGAACCGTTAGATGTCAGCTACGTTTTAAAGAGTAATCCGGGTTCTTCGCCATTGGACGCCAAGCTTTCCGAAGTGCAACGCACCGCCACTTTTCATGAAGAACACGGCCAGAGTTTTCGGCTACGAGTCAACCAAATCGACAAAGATAAATTGTTGGCCGCCTTGAAAAAGGGCGATACGCCGGGCGAATTGAAACAGGGTACCGAAGTGCTGGCTCGAGTGCATTGCGGTCGAGCGAACCTGGCATTCTGTTTCTTCCACGAATTGATCGAATGGGCTTACCTGCAGCTGTATTCGATTTAGCGCTATATTTGATGCCTTACGATAGGAGTGTATCGTCACATGAATCCGATTCTTGCCACCGCCGTCGTTTCGGCCAGTCTGCTGGGCCAAACCAGCGAACTGCCTCGCAGCAATACCGCTTATGTTTTTGAAGTACGAGCGATCGAAGAACTGGATGTTCCAGGTACGGAAGCGGGAGTCCTTACGGAAATAGCCGTGACCGAAGGTGACGAAGTGACCGTTGGCCAATTGGTTGCCAAGACCGATGCCACCGATGCCGAATTGGCCAAAAAGGGCGCTCTTAACAGTTACAACGCGGCCAAGAATTCCATTGACGAAAGCAGAATTAGCCGAGAAGCCGCTGATAAAGCAGCGGGTGTTTCTTTGGCGGAATACGACAAGGCCAGGGAAGCCAATGCGGAAGTTCCCGGCGCGTTCAGCGATACGGAAGTCAAGCGGTTGAAGTTGCAATGGGAACGAGCCGTATTGCAGATCCAACTGGCCGAATCGCAGACCGCTGTCGCGACCTATCAGGCCAAGTCATCGGAGTCAGAATTTCGTCGAGCGGAAGCGCAAATCGAACGCCGCGAATTGAAGTCGGAAGTCAACGGGGTGGTGGACAAGATTCACTTCGACAAAGGCGAATGGGTCATGCCGCAAGACAAGGTCATGACCATTGTGCGAATGGATCGATTGCGAGTTCACGGTAGGTTTAATTCGCAAGATTACTCGCGTTCGGACCTACACCGTCGCCCAGTGGAAGTGGTGGTGACACTGGCCGGCAGCGACGGAGTAGCTCGAGTCAACGGGCAGATTGGCTATGTTTCTCCGAAGATTGACCACCTTAGTGCTTGGCAATTCTGGGTCGAAATTGAAAACAAGAAGGAAAACGGATTGTGGCTGTTTAGCCCAGGCATGATGGCCACCGTGGAACTGAAGTAACCACCTTTCTTGCGAAACCGCCGTTCTGATCTGACAACGCGTTGAAAGTCGCCCCATGGTAACTCTTGCTGACAGTCTGGTTTCCAGCGCCACACGGCGGTTGCCGGTACGGATGCGTCCCGATTTGTCGATGCGCTATCATCGATATCAGGGAAAACCGTTCTGGGTGGTCAAAGAACCGATTGGTTTGAAATACTATCGCTTTCAGGAAGAAGAGTTTTCCATTCTGCAAATGCTGGACGGCACGGTCAGCTATCAGGACATCAAAGAACAATTTGAACGCGAATTCGCTCCGCAAAAAATCAGCCTGAACGATCTGCAACATTTCATCGGCATGCTGCACCGTAGCGGTCTGTTGATTACCGACGCAGAAGGGCAAGGAAAACAGCTCAAGCGTCGAGGCGATACCACTCGGCGCAAAGAACTCCTTTCCAAGTTTTCCAACGTCTTGGCCTTACGATTCAAAGGCATTGACCCAGAAAACTTGCTCAACCGTATGGCACCCTACACCAATTGGTATTTCACCAAATGGGCTTTGATGGGCGTCAGTTTGTTGGCCCTTTCGGCGCTATTGCTGGTGGGAGTCAAATTCGAAGTCTTTCGAGCTCGTCTGCCGGCGTTTCACGAATTTTTCGGCCCGCAGAATTGGATCTACTTGGGCACCACGTTGGCCATCACTAAGGTCTTGCATGAATTTGGACACGGACTGTCGTGTAAACGGTTCGGTGGTGAATGTCACGAAATGGGTGTGATGTTTTTGGTGCTCACGCCGTGTCTATATTGCAATGTGTCCGATTCTTGGCTGTTGCCCAACAAGTGGCATCGCGCGGTGATTGGTGCAGCGGGCATGTATGTGGAAATCACGTTGGCTTCGATGGCGACGTTTTTATGGTGGTTCAGCGAAGAAGCGACCCTGGTGAATCAGATTTCGCTAAGCGTGATGTTTATCTGTTCGGTCAGCACATTGATGTTCAATGGAAATCCGTTGCTTCGTTTTGACGGCTACTACATCATGTCCGACTTGGCGGAAATTCCGAACCTTCGCCAGAAGTCAAGCCGGATTTTGCAACGAGTCATGTCGGAATGGTGCCTGGGGATTGAACAGCAAGAAGATCCGTTTTTGCCCCAAACCAATCGCTGGTTCTTTGCACTCTACACGATTGCGGCGGTGATCTATCGTTGGATTGTGGTGTTTTCCATTCTTATGTTCTTGAACCAAGTGCTGAAGCCTTACGGGCTGCAAGCGCTGGGGCAACTGATTGCCATGGGCGGTTTGTTTGGATTGGTCGTTCAACCGGCCTGGCAGTTTGGTAAGTTTCTTCACGTTCCTGGGAGAATGCATCAGGTGAAAAAGAATCGAGTTGCGGCAACGGTTGGCATTTTGTTGCTTCTGATTGGTGCGTTCTGTTACATCCCGCTGCCGTATAGCGTGAAATGCGCGGTGCAGTTACAGCCCAAAGATTCGGCCATGGTGTATGCCACCGTTCCAGGCGTGTTGAAGGAAGTGCTCGTCAAGCAGGGCGACGTGGTTGAAAAAGACAATACTGTGATCGCTCAATTGGTGAATGAAGACATTGTTGTTCGAAAAACATCGTTAGAATCGGAACTACAGGTACTGCTAGAGCGACAACGCATCCTGCAGCGACAACGGACTCGAGATCCTTCCATCGATAGTGAACTGGATATCGTCAACAAGCGAATCCAAGGGACTCGTAACGAATTGGCCAAAGAGGATGAAGCGTTGCGTCGGCTGACTGTTTACGCACCGGCCAACGGCACCATATATCCGGCTCCCAATCGGAAGCCTCAACCGGCGCCGGATGGACAATTGGAATCGTGGAGCGGTTCGTTGTTGGACAAGAACAACTTAAACGCCACCTTGGAACCCAATGACGTGATTTGTCTGATTGCCGATCCGCTTCAATATGAAGCGATGTTGGCAGTGGATCAGTCCGACATTCGCTTTATCAATGCCGGGCAAGAAGTGCACATCAAACTAGATCCGTACGCATACCAGGAATTCGAATCGGAAATCAAATCGGAAAATGATATTTCGCGTCGAGAAATGGAAGCGATGTCCGAAAGCATGTCGTTCCAAGCGGGTGGCGGCGTGGCTACCAAGACCGACAAAACAGGTGTCCAGCGTCCGCTGAGCGCCACGTTCCCCGTCTTTGTTCCGCTGGAAGATACGGAAGGCTTGTTTCAACCTGGCTTGCGAGGTCGAGCTCGGATCAAAGCCAAGCCACAGTCGCTGGGCCAACGTGTCTGGCGCTACATCACCAAGACCTTCCACTTTGAACTGTAAGCGAAAAATCTCCATCTGTTCTGGATTGGCAAGCGACAAATGCTGTGTCGCTTGCGCAGCTTGCCGCCAATCGTTAATCGTTTCTTAGCGAACGAAACTTTCTTCGCTTCTTGTGGTTATCGTTGTTATTGTTGGCGAAGCGTCTTGCTAGCAGCGGATGGGTCGGCGTGCCGAGCAATTCATCGCTTAGGGTTCGAAACGAAGAATCATGGGAGGGTTTTATATGTTGACCCAATTTCAGCGAATGATATGGGGATTTTTCTTAGTAAGCGTTCTTACTGGGGCGGTGCAGGCGCAACAAGCCGGGCAAGGTATTCCCGCCGCTGCAGGCAGCCGTGACACCTCCGTTACTGCCGCCGGATTGAACACGGCCGATTCTGGCGTGAACAACACGGGATCGGCCTCTACCGGTGATCCATCTGCCACCACGTCGGATTTGACTAACGACGCCACCGACGGCGAGGGTAGCATTTCCAATCCATCGGTGTCAGGCGGTTCAAGCGGAGCGAACACGACCGATGCTTCGTCCAGTAGCGACTCTACCAGCGACAGCGGCGAAGTGACCGATGCGGCGGCCGAAGTCTATGACGTTTCGCTGTACTCGTCGGGACGACACTGCTGGTTCTTGCCGTTGACGGGCGCTACGGGCGAATTAAATTTTTCGTCCGCCGTGGAAGATGATGGGATGTTAGCCAGTGGCGAAGTAAGCTCGCTTTTGCTGTCCGAAGTGGACGACGCCACGCTGAACACGGCCGGCACGTGGTATCGCCTGGACTTAGACTTTGTATCGCTATGGCTGGTGGTGACCGATTCCGACACCGATTCGCTGATCGGTTTTGGTTGCTTTTGGGGCGATGCGATTATGGGACGAGC
>JAGQOZ010000440.1 GCA_020426955.1 Planctomycetales bacterium | reverse complement strand
GGCGTGACGAACGAACTTCGCCACGGATGGAACGCGGTTTCGCACAGCCAAATCATTACGGCAAACAGTGTGAACGAAAAGAACTGAGGTCGCATGCCCCAGTAAAATGACAAACTAATGGCACACAAGATCAGCGTGCCAATCAACACCAAGAAGTCGACCGGTTGTTCCTGGTCATTGCGTTTGGCGTTCCACAACATTAATCCCAGTACCAACATCGCCATGGCGGCTTTTAGCCACAAGACACTACTGGCGCCCAAATAGTCAACGCACAACGCAAAGGTGATTTCGGCTAGGTTTTCATGGTTGACCCAAGGATAACCAATCGCCGTGTAGGTGTAGGTCGAAGTCTCAGGAACGCCGTACCGCAAGGTGTCTCGTCCATACTGCACGTGGCCCCAGAAGTCCGAATCGACCGTACTGGGCGAAAGCGGAATCATGCACCATGCCACCGCGGCGGCAAAGCAGAATCGAATCGGCCAGCGAAAGACGGGCGGCAATCGATCAGAACCAGACATGTTCACAATGAACCTGTAGCGTGTTGACAAAAGAGAACAAACGTTGAGCAATTAACCAAGGATAGGTCACGTTTCGGCAAAAAAATGACGGTTTGAATCTCGTGTCGTGTGGTTTCCTGACGATTAAGTTCGCTCTTATCCGCGACAGGCGACAGCAGAATCGCTGCAATCATTGCAAATGCGATGGTTCGAACGATTGCCATGTCTGGACGCAAGCGGTATTTCCGTAATACTTGTCTGTTGGGACTCGCGAAGGTCGGTAGCTTCGCCCGAGTCAGAAGGGACGAACGCTTCAGCTGATAGGACGAACATGCACAAGAAAGAGAATGCAGCAGAAGGTCGAGTGATCGAGATTGACGGAGTGGCGTTGCACCTGAGCCACCCTCATAGCGTCGATAGCGAATGGATTGGTCAGACAGAGATTTTGCATCAACTATTGGCATGCTGGCTGGTAGTGGACAAAGCGGACCTGCCCCTGGCTCCTCGCTTGGTAGGCCCTCCGGGGATTGGCAAGACGGCGTTGGGGATGGCTGCTGCCAAGATGCGAGGTCAACCGCTTTACATTTATCAATGCACCGCTGACACTCGGCCTGAAGACCTATTGGTCACGCCGGTTTTGGCCGAAAACGGCAAGATTGCCTATCACGCTTCGCCGCTGGTGACCGCCATGTTAAAAGGTGGCGTTTGCCTGTTGGACGAAGGGAATCGGATGAACGAAAAATCATGGGCCAGCTTGGCGCCGCTGCTGGATCATCGACGCTACGTAGAATCAATTGTGGCCGGCATCTCCATTTCCGCTCATCCCGATTTTCGCTGTGCGGTCACCATGAACCAAGATGAATCGACATATGAAATTCCAGACTACATCCTGAGCCGACTGCAACCCACACTGCAATTGGGCTATCCCACCAAAGCGGATGAGATGGAGATTTTGAAATACCATCTGCCCTTTGCGGAAGCCGATATCTTGGCGCTAACGGTAGACTTCCTGCAAAAGTCGCACGAACTGAAACTTGATTTTTCCACTCGTGACGGCATCAATCTGTTGCGATACGCCATGAAACGCATGGCGCAAGCGGCCGATCATCCGGTCAGCAAAGACCAGTTGTGGCAAGAAGCGTTGGCCGCGTGTTTGGGTGACGACGCATTGGACCTAGATTCGTTGGCCGAACGACAGCGTCGAACGTTGGGTGGCGACAGCGTACCATTAGGTCTAGGTGATTTCTTCTTTTCACAAGACGATCCCATGCACCCGGACTTTGACGACGATGATGATGACGAAGACGACGATTTGTTGTTCTAGAGTTCCCTTCGCGCACAAGCGAATCCATTGATGCCTACATCCAACTTGTTACAAATCGGTTCGAACATTACTGTCTTGCCGGTCATTCACGGCAGTGGCGATTTTGCCTTGCAAGTGCGGCGAATGATGCTGGAACGCAAATTTGATTGCGTGGCGGTGCCGTTGCCAGAATCGTTTCAGCAGCACGTGCAAGCGGGTATCCAATTGCTGCCGACGGCGTCGGTAGTAGTGCAAAAGGAATCTGCGAGCTACACCGAATGGACACCAGACAGTGAAGCGGCGGAACTGCCAGATCAACGGCTGAGCTATGTGCCGATTGATCCTTGCCAACCCGTGATTGCAGCCTTGCGAACCGCGCTGGGCGAACACATTCCAACTCGGTTCATTGATCTGGAAACGGCTCAATTCGAATCTCTTTCGGCCGTGTTGCCGGATCCTTACGCGTTAAAAAAGGTTCGCATTGAACAATTTGCCGCGGCCGTCTTGCCCGCGATTGGACGGCCGCCTGCTGGTCAACCGCAACAGCGAATTCGCTACATGGCACATCGCTTACGCCAATTGGATACGGAATTTCAATCCATTCTGTTTGTCTGTTCCATTTTGGATTGGCCGTGGATTCGCGAAGCATTCACGGAACAACATCCGGTGGACGCGGAAGGTGATTTTGTCGAAGAAACGGACTTACTGGAAGTGGATCCGCGCACGCTGATCTTCCTAATGGGCGAACTACCCTTCATCACCGGGCTGTACGAACGTGCTCGAGCGGAACTGGAGGACGACGAAAACCTATCGGTCGATGGTATCAAGGAACTGTTGATTGCGGCGCGGAGTCGGTACTTGGATGATTTCCGCGGACGAGCTCGTAAGATAACGCCGCATCTGTTGTCTTGCCTGTTGCGTTACATTCGTAATCTGACACTGATGGAGCGACGTCTGACGCCTGACCTGTACAATATTGTGGTGGCGGCCAAACAGGTTTGCGGCGACGGTTACGCGCTGCACGTAGCCGAAACCGCTCGAGAGTATACCTACGATTTCACTCACGGGCTGCCTCACGCTCAATTGTCGATTGACCGCATTCGACTTCCTGATGGAGATATTTCGGACGCCGTCAGTCGACTGCCAGGTCCGCCCGTCTTGTGGCGATCTTGTGACATTCAAACTCGGCCAGACAAGATCGACCAAAAGGATTGGCAGATGCGATGGAATCCGTTGGGTCAATGCAGTTGGCCACCGGAAGATCAGAAGATTGAGAACTTTCGTTCGCATGTGTTTGATCGAGCGAAACAGATCATGGGCACGGATCTGATCAAAACAGAAAAATTCACCACCAGCATCAAAGATGGGATCGATATTCGCGATACGCTGCGGAATTGGCACACAGGCGAAATCTATGTGAAGGAATTGCCTCCCAGCCGAGGCACCTTGGACGCGGCGGTGATGCTGTTCGATTCGCCCGCCGATCCTCGAGATTATCCGTGGCGATCTACGTGGTTCGCAGAACATCACGAGGAATCCACCTTGGCGTTTTATGCTACGGACTTTTCGGCCGAAATGGTCGGGCCTGGCATTGCGTTAGCCTCGTACGGCGGCGCCATGTTTCTGTTTCCGCCCGTTATGATCCCCGATATCTGGCATGATCCTCGTTTGGATTTTACCGAAACCTTAGAGGAACGAATTTTGGCGGCGGCGTGCCTGCACAGCCAATGTCCGCAAGTAGCGTTACTGTCTGCCTATCCACCCGGCGCAGGCTGGCGACGATTGGCCAAACGGTTCAACAAGAAGTGGGTGCACGTACCACTCGCGCAATTCAGCGATTCCACCGTGCAACAACTAAGAATGGTACACGTACTGAACGGTCGGCAGGTTCGCAGCTACGCGGCGCATTTTATTCGCAAGTCATAATCGTTTCGTGCGGTTGGCTTCCTTTTTCCCTGATTCGTAACCACAGATTTTTAGAAGGCGTATGGCATGAATATTCGAACAGTTATCTACGGTCTCGCGTTGGCGACCGCGTTCACTCAATTCGCATTTGCCGACGAATGGCAATCGCTGTTCAATGGCAAGAATCTAGACGGTTGGGTCCCCATGCACGGCGGCCAATGGTCCGTGGAAGATGGAGTGATTGTGGGCCAAAAGGGCGAAAACTGGTCCACTAATCCGGAAGTTAGTGGATCTTGGCTGCGGACGGAAAAAGAATATGACAACTTTGTGCTGGAATTTGCCTTTGCCATCAACGCCAAGGGGAACAGCGGAGTCTTCTTGCGATCCGGCACGGAAAAGAATCCCGCGTTTACCGGACATGAAATGCAAATTCTAGACGATCATGGCCGCGAACCGCAGACCTACACTACGGGTGCTTTGTATGACGTGGTTGCCGCTTCCAAGAATATGTCCAAGCCAGCTGGCGAATGGAATCATGCCAAGATTGAAACGTCCGGTGCGAATATCAAAATTTGGCTCAACGGTGAAATGATTGTGGATCATGATTCGGACCGCCAACAAAAGGGATTCGTGGGTTTGCAAAATCACGATGACACAGCCGTGATCCGTTTCAAAGAGATTCGCATTCGCGAAAAACATTAGTCTAACCGACTGGAAAGCGCTCGTTGAACGATGCGACTGTTAATTCTGTTTGTTGTTGTGCCGCTGGTCGAATTGTATTTGATCGTCAAGTTGGCCGATCTGATTTCGTGGCCATATACCATCTTGATTGCCATCGTCACGGGCATCATCGGTACCTCGTTAGCTAGGCGGCAAGGCTTCCAAACACTACGGCGGATTCAAGCCGAACTGAATGACGGCGGCATGCCGACCACATCCGTTGTGGACGCGTTCATGATTTTTGCCGCAGGTTTGCTGCTGATGACGCCGGGCATTTTGACCGATTTGCTGGGCTTCAGCTTGCTAGTGCCCGCGTGCCGCATGTTGTATCGTCAATGGACCGTGGCGTGGTTAAAGGCCAACTTCCAAGTTCGCACGTTTACGTCCCATTCTGGTTGGTCGGTGCATGGGCAGAGTCGTGCGCATTCGCCCGATGACGGTGTCATTGATTCGTACGTCGTCAACGAATCAGACGCGGAAGATCCAAAACTTCCGCCAGCGTGATTCGCGCGACGCACAACCGTCCGTGCTGATTCGCAGCGAACCGTGAATGCTGGGTGCAAGCAAAAGCTTGCGAGCGTCCTTGGGTCAGCGTACCATGTGAGTTCTGATCTTTCGTCGCTGGATTCCACTTCGGAAGAATGTCTCGGACTACCAACCCCAGTTGTGAAATGAAGGCCTATCGATGCAATACAAAATGTCCTGTTTGATCTGGTTGTGCTGCGGAATCGTTTGCGCTTGGGCGACTGGTCAAGAAGCCAG
>JAGQOZ010000439.1 GCA_020426955.1 Planctomycetales bacterium | reverse complement strand
TATTCGGCCACGGTGGTTCGCCAATAGCTAAAGACGGTGGCGGCTTGCGCGGCGGTTCGCTGCGAAGCGGGTACTTGCAAGATGATTCGCACTTCCAGCGGCACTGGGTCGGCCGTTGGGTTTGGGGCGTCGGTCACGCTGAGGCGAAAGCGACCGAGATTATGGTTTTGGTTATCGTCCGAATTGTCTCCGCCATGATTTTGCTGCAAACCGATGTTGAAGAATGTGCCGTCTGAATTTTCCAGCGGTTCTTTCAGGACGAAGACTGCTTTCCTGGCAACGTTACGGCGACCGGGACCGGCGTCGATGCCCCAAGCGGTGTCGCCGTCGTTGTCGATGGCGAATTCGACGGGACCATAAGTGCGTTTGTCGCCACCGTTGTTGATTCGGTATTGCGAAACAAATTCCGCTTCCAGAGATCTCGCTTCGTTCGCAAAATCAGCCGTGGCCGAAGCGAATTCCAGTTTTTTGGTGGCATCGCGATCATGGGAGGGCGACGCTTCTACCTGGAATTCGCTGAGTGCGGACATGCCTTTGATGGATCGGCCCGGACCACCGACAGGCAAATTGGGATCCGGCAACTGTTCCAAGCGAAACGCAGTGATGCGTTTAGCCGCAGCGGTGCCGGTGAAGTACGCGGTCCATTGAGTGGGCGCGTAACTGGAGGCGCGCAGCGAGCCATCGTCGTAATAGTAATATCGCACGCCGTTATCGCCGGTGGTGTTGCGAACTTCCAGCACGGTCCATTCAGGCTGGTTGTCGCGAACCTGTTCTTCCCATTCGGTCATGCGTTGGTGCCAATCGGGATGGTCTTGCTGAAGTTGCGTTTCCATGCGTTGAATCTGCTGCTGGATCCGTTGGATTTCGGTTCGCTGTTGCGGCGAGTGATAGACCACGGACGCTTCGTGATCGTTATTCAAGAAGGCGAATAGGCGATAATATTCCGTTTGCGAAATCGGGTCGAATTTGTGCGAATGACATTGAGCACATTGAATAGTCAAGCCCAGCACGCTCTTGCCAATGCAATCCATGCGATCGAACAAACCTTCCGTGCGAAACTGTTCCGGATCAACGCCACCTTCTTCATTCAGCATCGCGTTACGCAAGAAACCAGTGGCCACCACGTCATCGGCGGTGGCGTTGGGCAATTGGTCTCCCGCAATTTGCTTGATGACAAACTGATCGTAGGGCATGTCGGCGTTGATGGCGTTAATCACCCAGTCTCGATAAGCCCAAATGAAACGTGGCTTGTCTTTTTCAAAGCCGTCGGAATCGGCGTACCGAGCGGCATCCAGCCAGAGCTTACCCCAGCGTTCACCAAAATGTGGTGACTTCAATAATCGTTCTACTTGCTTGGCAACCGCGTCGCCTGATTGGTCCGCAAGAAATTTATCTACTTCTGATAGAGACGGCGGCAGGCCAATCAAGTCCAAAGACAGTCGCCGCAGCAGCGTTGCTTTTTCTGCGGGCGGTGCGGGCTCGGCGGCATGCTGGTGAAGATTGTGCAGTACGAACCGATCAATCGGATTGCGAACCCAATCGCCGTTATTCAGTACTGGCAATTCGGGGCGAATTGGCGGCGAAAACGCCCAGTGCTGTGTCACGGGTGAAGAGAGTGATTCGGGCCAAATGGCGCCTTGGTCAATCCAGTTTCGAACGAAATCGATCTGCTGGTTCGACAGCGGTTCTTGCTGCAACGGCATGCGTTCGATCGACGCATGTTCGCCTGTGAGGACTTGCAGCAGCAACGAACCGTCCGCATCCTTCGCCACGATTGCCGGCCCGTTGTCTCCGCCACGAAACGCGGCGTCTTTGGAATCGAGCCGCAAGCCCGATTCATGTTTTTCGGCACCGTGACAAGAAACGCACTTAGCGTCCAATATCGGTAAGACATGCTTGGCAAAGTCGATACGGCTCAAGGCTTCAGCATCTTGCGCCTGGCAATTTTCGACCTTTGCGTGACTGAGACAGAGAAACACTAGCAACAGGACGTTTACAAATCGCAGCCACATTTGCGGGCGGGTCATATTTGCCTCCTTAGGTTGAACGAAGCCGACATTATACCAGCAGACTCCGACGTTTAGACCAGGATGCGGCAATATTGCCGGCGGGAACGCCACGTCAACCAGTCGGAAAAGAAATCGAGCGGCATATCAGATGACATCCCTACGGAGGTCATTAGAATGGGGCGTATTGGTGGTGCTATTTCGGCAGTCGACACCCGGGATTATTCAGCATGGACAAACTTTTCGTCAAATGTGAGCAATGTGCTACGCAATACCAACTTAAACCCGAAATGGCCGGAAGGCGTTTCGCATGTAGAAAATGCCAGGCTGCAATTGTGATTCCACCGCCAAAACAGGTCGCAAGAACGACCGTTGGCAACGACCCTAAAGCGAAGCAGGAGAAAGGTAACATACCTATCGCGAAAGCGATTTCGCCCGCACCCACCGTCAGTCGTGCAGCCAAGGCAACGGAATCCACCGTTGAACAACGCACCAAAGACGTGCTCGCCAAGTTTCATGGCGATGTAAAGCGAGTGCGTGTGCCGCTAAGTTATCAGCTTTCTGCAGTTCTGGTGTCGGTAGTCATGGTGATTCTGCCAATCATTTACTTTGGTGTTGTCTGTCTGTTTGCTTATGCCGTCTATTGGCACTTTTCCACCAATGCCGCGATGCTGGGTTACGGACGAGGCCGCGCAAGAATCATAGTTTTCTTGGCCTATTTGGCGCCGGGGGTAATCGGCTGCATATCTGTGCTATTCATGTTTAAGCCACTGTTGGCAAGACCGGGTAAACGTGGACGCGACCGAGCATTGACGCCACACGGCGAACCGATACTGTTTGCGTTGGTCAAGCAGATTTGTGATGTCATTGGCACGCCCTTGCCTAAGAAAATCTACATTGACCACCAGATCAATGCGTCCGCTAGTTTTCGATCAGGCATGATGAGCCTGCTAAAGGGAAACGACCTTGTTTTGACCATTGGCATGCCATTAGTTGCCGGGCTGACCGTCCAGCAACTTGCGGGAGTATTTGCCCACGAATTCGGACATTTCAGCCAAGGCATTGGTATGCGACTGACCTATCTGATTCGATCTATTAATCACTGGTTCGCACGGGTCGTCTATCAGCGAGACGAATGGGACGAATGGCTGGAGTCATCGACGTCGGAACTTGACTTTCGAATTGCCTGGATTCTGTATCTGGCGCAATTCATGGTTTTCTTAACGCGAAAACTATTGTGGCTACTCATGATGATCGGTCATGGCGTGGCAGGATTTCTACTTCGCCAAATGGAATTTGATGCAGACCGCTATGAAGCTCGATTAGTCGGTAGCAACACATTCGCCTCAACCGCTGGTCGACTACGCGAACTAAACATGGGAAACCAAGCGGCCAACTACGTCTTGGAACAAAGTCTTCGCGAAGGCAAGCTGCTGGATGATTTACCTCTGCTAATTCAAACTCAGACTAATCAAATGGAAACAACCTTTCTTGAACAAATGCACGTGCAAGCCGCCAATGAAAAGACACGCTGGATGGACACACATCCTTGCGACGCCGACCGCATTGCCAGTGCAAGAAAGGAAAGCGCAGCAGGTGTGTTTCACGACGGTCGTCCGGCTAGCGTTCTGTTTGTCCATTTTGAGGCTGCATGCAGAAACGTAACACTCGACTTTTATGATCAACAATTTGGACGAAAGGTAAAAACGTCTCAGCTGTATTCAACCAAAGAGATGTCCGACGCGATGAATGCCGAACGGGACTCAAAGGGACGGCTAGAACAGTTTCTGTTTGGCGATTTCGATACGTTCCGACTATTTCCGGTGAAGCAAGGCTATTTTGATGGATCTGCCGTGGGAAAGCCGGCGGTTCAAGAGCTGCAAACCACGAAATGTCAATTGCAACAGTTGGCAAACGAGTACCATCCCAACCGAGCTGCGCACCATGAAGCTTCCGGGTTGCTTGCTCGCGCCGAAACCGCTTTATTGATGCATCGAGCTGGTTCGTTTGACAAACGAATCGATTTAGGCGAAGACTTTTCGACCGTCGATAAGGCTCGCGCCCATCGCAGTCGAGCCAGAAAACAAATGACTGAACTTCAAACAAAGTTGGAACCGTTTGAGTTGCTTATGGCGTCACGTATTCACTGTTGTTTGACGATTCTGCATGCGTCCAATTTTGTTGCCAAGGCCTCCAAAGCAAAGAAATACCATGCTAGATCCAAACAATTATCGGAATGTCTGGCGGCCGTCAGTCGCGGTCAAGCTGAACTGGTCGAATTAAGAATGGAGTTCGTCGGTTTCAGGCTCCTGCTAAATCAGCTGGAAACGCACCGGAAGTCCGAAGAATATATCGGTGAAGTCCTGAGTGAAGCAAAGCGCATTCACACAATATTAAGTCGCATCCGCGAACGGTTCAAGACAATCGAATACCCGTTCGATCATGCCAAAGGCTCCGTAACACTTTCTATCTTTCTGATGGGCGAACCTTGCGCATCAAATGACGTTGGAGCCATATACAACTCAAGCGACGCATTCCTGGACGGGTTTGCTCGGTTCCACGGACGAGCGATGGCAGAACTAGCTGATATTTGCGATTTTGTCGAAACGTCCCTGGGGTTAAACAGACGTGATACCTAGGCGCAGCGCCATAAAACAGCATCAAGCTCGAAGTCCCGCGAAGCGTCAGCCAATGGTTTTCGTTACTCGGCGCAAACCAGGTAGTGAAATCAACCGACGGCCTTCTTCGACAGAGAAATGCGTTTGCGATCAACGTCGACTTCCAGCACTTTGACTTTGATGACGTCGCCAACGGAAACCACTTCGCTAGGATCGCTGATGTAGGCGTTGGCGAGCTGCGAAATATGGACAAGGCCGTCCTGGTGCACGCCGATATCGACAAACGCGCCAAACTTGGTGACGTTGGTGACTACGCCTTCCAGCACCATTCCCTCTTTTACGTCGCTTAGTTCGTTCACGCCTTCTTTGAACGTGGCTACTTTGAATTCGCTGCGAGGATCGCGGCCGGGCTTGGCCAGTTCGTTCAAGATATCCTTGACCGTGGGTTCGCCAACTTGTTCATCAATGAAATCTTTGGGGTTTAGCTTGGTGGCTAGGCTGCTGTTGCCGACTAACTGGGCCGAACCCGTCTTTAGCGACTTGGCCATTTTTTCGACCACGTAATAACTTTCCGGATGCACCGCCGAATTGTCCAACGGATTGCGA
>JAGQOZ010000043.1 GCA_020426955.1 Planctomycetales bacterium | reverse complement strand
GTTAAGTCGGACGCGTGATCATACGTATCGGCCAGCGTTTTTTCTGCTTCGGCCATTTGGCTCAAGAGTTCTTCCGGCGCCGGAGGTGGTTTAAGCGCGGCAGCTTGATCGGCAATCTTCCCAGATTTGCTGAGCGAGACAAAACGAGTGACTTCGTCGGGAACGGAGACGCCTGACGCCAAGAAGACCCAGGCCACGACTACCACGACAAAACTCGCAACAACGACGACAACACCTCGAACCATGCAAACTGCTCCTCGCGTGAATGATATTCGTTCACAGAAAAGGTAGCTTAGGATGCAGGTTGTGCCGGTCGACTGCGGCCCAGTTGGCGGTAGATTGCATGGACGCAAACGTGGATGGGTTCGCTGGTGTCGAGCCGAACGCTGGGAAACTCGTTTGGTAGCGGTGCGAATTCCGCTTGCTGCTTTTCTAACAGGTTTGCGGAAATTTCGGATGAATCGGACTGGGCGGATTGTCGAAGTTCGACTCGTTTCTGGCGAATTCGCAACGGGCAATCGCAGTGAATGAATAAGAAGTCGGCCTGGAACTCCGCCGCCAGCGAGCGCGCGGCATCTCGCCATTGCTGCTGGCCAAACGTGCCGTCCAATACGACAGACACTTGCCGACCAGCGAATTCACGAGCTTGCTGGAACATGGCGTCATAGATTCTTTGACGACCGGTGGGACGGTATCTGGCTTCCGACGGAATCTGGGGATGTGTTCGACGAATATCATCGGTGGAAAGTCGAATCAGGCCCAACTGATTTGCCAGCGTATGAGCGATGGATGTCTTGCCAGAGCCACTGGGTCCACTGACGACGACAAACAGCGGTCGATACAGACGACTCGCATAGCTGGCAGCGAGTTTCAAATAGGCCAGGACTTCCGGATTTGCATGGCTTCCACCGGGCGAACGAATGGCCACCTTCGCTCGCACACACGCTCGGTAAATACGGTAAAACCAATACAGCCGAGGCTGAATCTGATCATGCGTTGCGGTGCAGCATGCCTCCAAAACCGGTTCTACTAAGTCTGGCGCGCCCAGCCGATCACATTCCATGGCCAGAAAGCTCAATTCGTCCTGGACGTCGATCGTACGGTATTCAGAATTGAACTCGATGCAATCAATCACCACTGGATTCGGCAAAAAGTAGATATGCTCCGGACGCAAATCTCCGTGCCCGTTGACAATTCGCCCATCAATCACTCGGCTTTCCAAGTGATGAGTCTCCAGTTGCAAGAACCGTTGCTGAGCAGAACGAACTCGACTCCACAAATACTGATCCAACGAATGATTGATGGTGTATTGATCCAATTCGCGAATATTGCTTTGAACATGCTGAGCGAATCTCGCAACGTAGTCTTCCGTTTTCAGAGTTTCTGGCGGCAACGACGTGTAAAACGCCACCAAGACGTTGGCCAACCTTCGCATCTGGTCCGAGGTGATCAAACCGGAAGAAATCAAATGCTGTAGCGATTTTTCTTGCGGCAGTTTTCGCATTTTCACACACCAATCCAAATCGGACCGTTGCGCGACGTCCGCTGGCAACAGCCGGGCATCCGTGGCGTCCGCCACATGCAGTTGGTTGCCATCCACCCAACACGGACAAACACCTAAGTAAACGTGTGGAGCCAAGCGTCGGTTCAAGTGGACTTCCGCTTCGCACGCGGCTTTTCGTTGTTGTGGCGTCCGAAAATCCAGGTAGTCAAATTGAACCGGCTTCTTTCGCTTGAATGCAAAACGGTCGGATAAATAGACCTGCGAGATATGTGTTTCTATGCAGTCGTCAAGCGGAAACGTGGCGACTCGTGCCTCAGGCGAATAAGATGAGGCATTCCGCACATCGGACCGTAAATTGTGGGCCATTTCTGTTCCTCACGTCGTGTTGACAGCCGCCTTGACGAAGTATTCGAGAAGTTTGCGGTAAACATGACGCGTAGATGCAATCCGGATGCCAAACACATTACTATTCTTCGCGAACCTACATTCCGAAGAACGACACCTGCTTTGAGTGAAACGAAACTGCAGTTGGCAAACGATCTAATTCGAAGCAGCCGTCAATTTCGCTCCATCATTGGGAGACTTCTGGATCAAAACGCAAGATCGCGGAGCATAGCTCCTACCAGATAGGCGACCATCGCGGCGGCCCCGCCCAATAACACGGTTTCAATGGCATTGGCCCAACGAGATCGTTCGGTAACGATTCCTCGCAACCAACCCACAAGAAAAAACGCCAATGCGGTAAGAATGCAACTCGGCAAGAACTGCTGAGTTGCGGAACTGCGTAGATCAACCACCAGTGGCAAGAGCGGAATGACGCCGGCAACCACAAAGGCCAGGTAGGTCACGGCGGCCGTTTTGGTAGGTGACGCATACTCCAAAGACAGTCCCCATTCTTCGGCCAACATCGTGTTGACCCACCGTTCGCGATCACTGGTAATCACACTGACCACGTCCTCCAGAAGTTCGTCTTCAAATCCTTTTTGTCGAAAGATCTGACGAATCTCTTCTCGTTCCCCATCCGGAATTAAATCAATATGCATTTCTTCCATACGGCGAAATCGTTCGGCAACTTGCATTTCTGCTTTCGAACGAAGGAAGTTGCCCGCGGCCATACTCAGCCCATCGGCCAACACGTTGGCGACGCCCAAGACCAACGCCGCACCGCTGGAAATCCCGGCGCCGGCAGACCCAGCCACAATGGCAAACGTAGTTACCGCGCCATCCACGGCGCCTAATACGAAATCGCCAAAATAGCTGGGCCGATTGGCAGAATTGATTCGGCGAACGATAGCGTCATGCGTATGTTCGTCACGCAACTTCTTATCGATGGGTGATGAATTCAAAACGAATCCTGTTCGACAAAATTAAAAGCATGTTCCAATGTGATGCAGGTCAGGTTGTCACGAGACCCGTTGACCAGGGCTTTGTCTACCAGTTGTCTGGCTGCTTCGCTCCGATCACATGCGTCTAGCGTTTGTGAAAAGTCATCCAGTTCCAGAAAATCAGACACGCCGTCCGTGGTCAAAATCACTTGCGTACCCGGGACAAACGACTGATGATAAACGGTCATGGCATAGGGCGTCATTTGGCTCAAGCAATTGGTGATCAAATGTCGCAAGTGGCTAGTCTTTGCTTCGGCCGCAGAAAGCAGGTTTCTATCCACTAACTCTTGTACATACGACTCGTCTTTTAGCAGCAGCCGTAGCTGACCGTCTTGATAGGTGTAGATCCGGCAGTCGCCGATGCGACCGTAAAACAAACGACCGCCTTTTGCGACCACAAATGCCAAGCAGCAAGCCATTTTTTCAAACGAAACATCCGCAACCGCGAATCCTGCGTACTTGCACTGCACCGCCTGGATCGCTCGGCAAACACACGCCTCCATGTCACCAATCGATGACTCGAATTCAGAACTCAACAAACGTCGGAATTGACTGGCAAATTCATCCGTCGCAATCCGACTGGCAATGTCTCCGCCTGCATGCCCGCCTACGCCATCAGTGACGATGAAGATTCCGAGGTCTAAATCAACGAAGCAACAATCTTCATTTCGACTGCGAAATTTCCCTTGATCAGTACACCAGCTTGCCAGCATGATTTCTGCCGTTGCCGTCGAAGTGTGCATAATAATAGGACATCCCTTTCATTGGGGCCACCGTTACGGCGGTGGTCCAGCGTAAATCCTGAAGCTGCATTGCCTGCGAACAAAGTGCGTCGACGTGA
Organism: Planctomycetales bacterium; assembly: GCA_020426955.1. GTDB lineage: Bacteria > Planctomycetota > Planctomycetia > Pirellulales > Pirellulaceae > JAGQOZ01. The sequence continues at coordinate 16,540 of JAGQOZ010000043.1, read as the reverse complement.
CGAAACCTCATGCAAGGGCTATACCAAATGGCCGGATTTGTCGATCGCTGCCTTTGCTGCGTGACGCTTCGTCGACAGCGAATCAATATATTGCCGTCACAGGAATAGGCAGGAAGAGATCACTGCACAGCGCCTGCCGGCGCGCCGGTGCGTGCAGGCGTGCGATATAGCACGCTAATACAATGTGACCGAGCCATTTGCAAAAAAAACGTCGAAGCATACTTTTCGTGTGAAAAAAGACCGCTACGATCTGACTTCTTTGAGGCGGCGTTAAGGTTTCGGAATGGCAGGGCTTCACGCCTTCAGCGAATTTCACTTCGCTGCCCGTGAGGTTCTCCTAGTCAATCGCAATGCCTTTGCGGCGACCCATTCGTTAATACTCAACCAAGAAATTCAGGCATTTTTCGGGAGCTGTTTACGCGTGATTGGAATGGATGGAATAACCACAAAACGATCTTGGAGCGTCTGTTTGCTTCTGCTTGTCGCCTTCGGTTGCAATCGTCAGCCGACGGCAAAGTTTTCTCCCGCAGAAGAATTGAATGACTTACCTCAGCAGCATCAGGAACAAATCCAGACGATGCTGACCAACATGTTTGGAACGCCGGCGAATCCGACGCTACGGCTTCCCAAAGACCCCGAACAAGCGGACGCTGATTCGGACGAAGAATCCGCAGATGAATCCGCGAATTCAACAAAGGCAAAATCCAACTTTGAAGATCTGCTAAGTGTCGACGAATTGGCCAGACTTCGTCACGGCGCTCAAGTCTATTCCAAACGCTGCTCGGGTTGCCATGGCGCCGCGGGCGACGGAAACGGACAGGTGGCAGAATATCTAGATCCCAAGCCTCGTGACTATCGCAAAGGCATCTTCAAGTTCACTTCGACACCTTACGGCATCAAACCAGCTCGACACGACTTGGTTCGCATCATTAGACGCGGTGCGAAGGGTACATCTATGCCGGCGTTTCGCTGGATGTCCGACCAAGACATGGAAGCGGTCATTGATTTTGTGATATATGTCAGTGTTCGCGGTCAAACCGAAGAGACGATGGCCATCATCGCGGAAGACTTTGACGCGGACGAGCCAATTGACGTCTACGAATTTGTGGATGCCGCCAACAATGCTCGTTCCAGTTGGCAAGATGCGGAATCGCAAGTCGTTTTGCCTGTCTCCGCAGAACCGGCCAACGATATGGACAGCGTCCTTGCTGGTGCTGAAATATTCCGCAGTAAGGGTTGCGTGCAATGCCACGGCTTGGACGCCAAGGGGCAAACGGAATGGCTCAGTAAAGAATTCCTGGCCAGCTTGGAATCCATGCCGGCCGATCAGCAGATCAAGATTAACTACGATGCCTGGAACCATCCGGCACCGGCAGCCGACATTACGGCTCGCCTGCTTCACGGAGGTCGCCGACCGATCGACATTTATCGTCGAATCTACACCGGGATCAACGGCACACCGATGCCTGCCTTCGGTGATGCATTTGCCGAAAGCCCCGATACGATTTGGAATCTAGTGCATTACGTGCTCCACATTATCGAAGGTGGCGATCCGAAGGTGGGGCTCAGCGAAGAAGGTTCGGATTCCGAATCTAATACCGAACTGAACAAGGCGGCGTAGGCTGGAGGTGAATTGAATATGGAAAATATGGAAGCAAAAAAGAAGCGTTTGCAAGAACTTCAGTCGGAAATGGCCGAGCTGGAAAAGGAAATCGCCGGCCCCGTGGAAACGTGGGATTCGTCGCGTGGCTACTACACGGATTACCACGCTGGCAGCGGTTTCTTCCTGGGCATGCTCAGTGCGTTTGCCAGTTTGTTGTTCAATGTGGTTGGTTCGCTCATTGCCAACTTACCGCCTCTGCGCATCATCCAAGTCTATTTGACATTTCCATTGGGTGAACGAGCGTTGTCGGACGATTTGGATACCGGCATGGCCTTGGCAATTGGTTGTTGCTTGTATTTGGGGACCGGGGCGGTACTGGGAATCCCCTTCCAGATGATTCTGGCTCGTTTTTTACCCAAAGGGAACTTGGTGCAGCGATTATTGTTGGCCACCGTCTTGGGGTTGCTGATCTGGGGAATCAACTTCTACGGAATACTTTCCTGGCTCCAGCCCATGCTGTTTGGCGGAAACTGGTTGGTGGATCCCTCGATCTTGCCGCCCTGGGTCGGAGCTGCCACTCACGTGGTTTTTGCCTGGACGATGGCCATCCTGTACCCCTGGGGCGCGTACGAACCATATCGTCGACAGACCGAACACGCTGTGGCGTGATGGACGTCGCTTCGAACAAATACTTATTCAATTTCTTATAGGGATACGTTAGGAAAATGACTTCTTCTAAGACGGTTCAAACCGATATACCTCGCCACGAAGATATCGTCGACGAACGTTTGGTTCGTTGGTTCTTCTATGCTTCCTTGGTGTATATGGGCATTTCCATGTTGGGCGGCTTGCTGATGGCCGCACAGTTGGTGCATTGGTACCCCATTCAAAACATCGAGTTTCTGTCGGCCGGACGCTGGAGAATGATTCACACCAACGCCGTGGCTTATGGATTCATTGCCAACGCCTTTCTGGGCATGTTGCATTGGGTAGTGCCGCGGTTGACGCTGCACCGAGTTGCCAGTGTGTGGTTGTCTTACTTCATCTTCTTCGCTTGGCAAGTCATCGTCTTAAGCACGGCGGGAGGGATCATTTTTGGCCCTGCCTTCCAGTCGCAGGATTGGGTAATGGAAGCGGCTCGAAATCTCCACATTTCCATGAACCTGGGAGCTCAAGGACTTGAATGGGGAGAAACTCCATTTTGGATTGATCCCGTAGCTTTGCTAGGCTTAGCATTAGTCGCGTTCAACTTTTTGGTGCCCATTTCAAAGGCGAAAGGTTCCCTGTACGTCACACTATGGTACTTCATGGCGGCGTTTGTATGGACGTTTTTGACCTACGCCATGGGGAACTTTCTTCCCGAATATGCGTTGGCGGGTTCCAGTGCCGGAGCGGTCGGCGGTCTGTTCATCCATGACTTGGTAGGACTCTTTGTGACGCCGTTGGGTTGGGGATTGATGTATTACCTTGTGCCCATCATTTTGAAAAAACCAATTTGGAGCCACGGACTGTCGCTGGTTGGTTTCTGGGGATTGGCGTTCTTCTATCCTCTACAAGGCATTCACCACTTTTTGTATACGCCAATTCCAATGTTCCTGCAGTATGGTGCTGTGATTTCAACGATTGCGGTGGAATTTGTCGTTGCCACAGTGGTGATCAATTTCTTTGGAACCATTTGGGGTGACAGCCGAATGGCATTCAAAAACCTCCCGATCCGCTGGTTCTACACCGGGATTGTCTATTATTTCATCACTTGTTTTCAATGTGCGCTCCAGGTGACGCTAACGTTCCAAAAGCTGATTCACTTTACCGATTGGGTTGTCGGCCACGCTCACCTGGTGATGTTTGGCGTATTCAGCCAATGGATTTTTGGAATGATGACGTACCTGATACCTCGCCTATTGAAGAAAGATTGGTACAGCAATCGCCTTTGCGAATGGCACTATTGGTGTTCTGCCGTCGGCGTGTTTGTCATGTTCTTAGACTTAACGTTGGCAGGTTTGTTCCAGGGTTATTACTGGGCTGCGTTGCAACCTTGGGAAGTTGGTCTGAATGGATCGCAGCCTTTCTGGATCACTCGTATTTTTGCTGGATTGGCCATGTTCTTTGGCTTCCTGTGTTTTGTTTACAACTTGGTTATGACCATGCGCAAGGGCGAATCCAACGCGACGGCTACTGCAACTGCCTAGCGCGTCCGGACGTGTGAGTCACCAAATTATCGATCATACCTGTTCACGGAGAATATAAAGAACGATGTTAGAGAGTCGTGCGGGAGTCATATTTGTAGGCGGAATCGGATTTTTCCTATTCGCCTTTGTGTCCAACGTCGTCGTTCCGGTGTTGATGTACAAAGATCAACCGGAGAAGACCGCCGAAGAAATGGTCAATTCGAATGTGATGTATCAGTTCGTCGAACTGAGCAAGCGCTACGAAGAGCCGTTTCGACAAGCATTCGGCGAACCGACTGAAGAAAATTGTGCACAAGCCTTGCGTTTGGGCCGATCACTCTTCGTGGGCGAAGGATGCTTTCATTGCCACAGCCAATTTGTTCGACCTGTTTCCAACGAATCGATGCGCTATGGCAAGGTATCCAGTAGTGATGAATACCAGAATGAATTACAGCGACCGGTGCTGTTTGGTACTCGCCGAGTAGGACCGGATTTGAGTCGTCAAGGCGGACGACATGGGAACGATTGGCATGCGGCGCATTTCTATCACCCTCAGTCAATTGTGCCTGAATCGGTGATGCCCCAATATCCTTGGTTCTTTGATGGTTCGCCAGACAAACCGAATCGGCGAGGCATTGCGATGATGACTTATATGCAGTGGTTGGGTTCGTGGCTGGATTCCTATCCTTACTACGAAGAACTCGACTCCATCAAATCGGAAGGTTTCTAATTATGGAATCGAAACTGGCAAAACAGATTCGTATCTGGATTACTATCGTTGCTGGCGCCTTTATCTTGATCTTCAGCGGTTTAGGTTTTGGTGCTAAGTTTATCGAATTGATTCACACGTTTACGGGCGAATCAGACGGTGTCTTCGCCATTACTCCCATGGTCAATTATCTACTGGCCACAATGGGCTTCTTCTGCATGCTGATTTGGGCCACGCTCAATGGAATGTTTAACGACGTGGAAGGTCCCAAGCAGACGATGTTGGAGCGAGACGAAATGTTGGATGCGAAATAGATTCGGTCATTCGCACTCACTCGATACAGAACAAAGATTTGAACGAAGGATAATGACAAATGTCGGACGTGGAACATTCGACCATTCAAACAGACGATAAATTTCACCACTACAGTAGCAATACCATTCCCTGGTACGTGAGATTGATGTGGTTAGGATTTTGGATCTTTACGGTGGTATATACCATTCGGTTTCTGTTTCCGGCGATTCAGGTAGAATTGTTTACCAAAATGTAGACTTGCATTTTGTTCGCCCGCAATAGTCTCGTTGGCTGGATCAGTGCATGACGAACTCTTTTCGACCATCTGATTCATGCGTCTATTGTGGGCTTCCGGTCGCGCCCAGCAATGCCGAAGATCGGGTCTATTGTTGCTTGGGCTGCCGTATCGCCGATTCACTGCAAGCTCGCGGAGATGAAACTGCGCAAAACCGCTGGGCTTTGGCAAAGCTGGGGATCGCCATCTTCTTTGCCATGAACGTCATGATGTTCACCATGGCGCTGTGGTCATGGGACGTTTACGATATTTCCGGGGACACGGCGTTGGTGCTGCGAGATTTATTGCGGTACGCCTGCATGGCATTTGCTTCGCCCGTCTTGATTTTGTTGGGCGGTCCGCTGTTCGAGTCGGCTTGGGATTCGCTTCGCAAGAATCAAATCACGACAGATCAACTGCTGGCCATCGGTGTGATTGCCGCCTTTGCCTATTCCACTTTTTCGCTGCTGAAGTCTCAGCAACACGTCTACTTTGAAGTTGCGTGCATGATTTTGATTGCCGTGACCGTAGGCCGATGGATGGAAGCGACAGGCAAACTGAAGGCGAATCAGGCCTTGCAGTCCATGCAGAAACTGTTGCCCGAACAAGTTCGACGAATCGGACCAACCAGCGACCAGACGGTGGAGCTACATCAAGTGGAAATTGGGGATCTGGTTCGAGTCCTCCCGGGCGAACGAATCCCGTTGGACGGAATCTTGGTTGACAGCGCCGGTGACGTGGACGAACAAATTGTAACAGGCGAAAGTCAGCCGGTTTGCAAGTCCACTGGGGACGGGGTGGTTGGGGGCACACTGAACCTTAGCACCGAAAAGCAAATTCGTGTGACATCTACGGTGCAGGGAGGCATGATTCAGCGAATGATGAATTCGGTTGCTGCGTCGTTGGAAGCCAAAACGCCCGAACAAAAATTGGCGGACCGTTTGACCCATTGGTTTGTACCTGCCGTCGCGCTGTTAGCCGCTTTTACGTTTGCTTCACACTATCACGCCGCTGGCTTTCAATCTGCATTGATGAGCAGTCTGGCCGTCGTGTTGATTGCCTGCCCCTGTGCTTTGGCCATTGCTACGCCGCTGGCTCTGTGGGCCGCCATGGGATTGGCAGCGCAGCGGCAAGTGCTGTTTCGAAATGGCGATGCCCTAGGAAAACTGGCCAAGCTGAACGCGTTGTGTTTTGATAAGACAGGCACGCTCACCAGCGGTGCTATCCGAGTGAAGTCGGTTGAATTTTCTGATTCGCTGGTTACGCCAGCAGACGCTGAGTTCGTGTGGACGGTGGCCCATTGGCTATCCGCAGGTTCGTCTCACGCGCTGGCCACCGCGATTCGAATGGACGCTCGTGCCAGGGATGCGAACAATCGTCAATTCGAACCAACAGGACAACGCGAAGAACGTTCTGGGCAAGGTGTGCTCGGATTATTCGCAAACGGTGATCAAGCAGCGTTGGGAAGCCTGCGATTTCTGCTGGAGCTAGGGTTCAAAGTTTCACCTGCTTTGCAAGAAATACACGACCAAGCAACAGCTCCGACAACGTGCATCGGTTGGAATCGTCAAGTCCAGGCGGTCTTCTTGTTTGACGAATCTATGCGACCTGAGGCAGCAGAGGCGATGGATCAATTGCGACGTTTGGGCTTACATCTGGAAATTTTGACCGGTGACCGTCAGCACCGCGCTGCCGCCATTGCGAACCAGCTCGGGATGCAATTTCAGGCCGAACTTTTGCCAAACGACAAACTGGAACGAATCAAACAAATGCGTCAACAGCGAGGCGCGGTGGGAATGGTGGGCGACGGAATCAATGACGCGCCCGCTCTGGCCGAAGCCGACTTGGGGCTGGCACTCGATTGTGGAGCCGACGTTTCTCGTGATGCTGCCGACATCTGTTTGCTAGGCAGCACGTTAGAACGGTTACCGTGGATGATCCAGTTAGCTAGAAAGACAAAACGTACCATTCGACAAAATTTGTTCTGGGCGTTCGCCTACAATGTTGTTGGGATCGGCTTGGCCTCCAGCGGTATGCTTAGTCCCATTTTTTCTGCTGTGGCCATGGTGGGAAGCAGTTTGTTTGTCATCGGCAATTCATTGCGGCTCACAGCCAACGCTCCAGAAACGGCGTCGTCAAATCACGACGCCCTAATGCCCCCTGCATCCGTAACACATTCGCAGCTGGAATCCAAGGACAATCGTTCGTTGGCAGACTTGGCATCTGTGAAATAATCATTTTGAAGTGGAAATCATGATCGAACTGCCGCTGGTCTTTACTTCGGGAATTCTGGGTTCGTCCCACTGTATTGGTATGTGCGGACCATTTGCACTGGCAATCGGCAGCGAAAGTATTTCCTGGAAAGCCAATTTAGTTCGACAATTGATCTATAGTGTCGGGCGAATTTTCACTTACACCGTGCTGGGTGCAACGGCAGGGTTTGCCGGTATGCGACTGGCCGAATCGCTTCCCAGCATGGTCAACGTCCCCGCCATGTTGGCCATTTTCGCCGGGCTCTTTTTGGTCTACCAAGGCGTGCTGGCCACCGGCCTGATTCAGCGCAAATGGAAGAAGGCCAACCTGCCCTGCCTGAGTGGCTCGATTCTCAAGTCATTTCTTTCGGGTAGATCGTATCGAGACATGTTGTTGGCAGGCGTCTTCACGGGATTCTTACCCTGCGGATTGGTCTACGCATTCTTGGCAATGGCGGCTGGTACCGCCAACATGTTTGCCGGCGCATTGCTGATGGCCGTTTTCGGAATGGGCACAGTACCGATAATGGTCGCCACGGGCCTGGGTGGCTCGTTGTTAAGCATCGCGTCACGAAAGAAATTGTTTCATGCGGCGGCATGGTCCGTCATTATTGCCGGATGTCTTTCTATTGGCCGAGGCGTGGCGTTCTTTGGCACCGACGTCCACGCGGCCGAATCGGCCTGTCCATTCTGTCATGACGGCCAATAACTTCGGGCAGGAACCAACACAGTTGATTTCCGTATGAATCAACTTTTTGGAACTTCCGACTGCCGCGCCAATGCCTGCGTCGCGTCGTAGAAGCTAGCCTGCGGCTCGTGCTCCAGTCAGAAACCAGGGACCGGATACCAAGAGGAAAAGCGTTCGTGCAAGCACTACGCCATGTTCGCCGACAGGAGTTGCTGTTGCCGAGCGTCGGAATGGAGTCGGCAGTCGAAGTAATGAATTATTGGTGGGCATACGAATATTCTGGAGCAAGCCTGACCGTCCGTTCCGTTTCATAATGGGTCGCCAATTCGCAAATTCACTGTCAATCGGTTATATTGAGCAACGCCCCTCGCGTGCACTATGCACCAATCCTTCCTGCCTCCTGTTGTTCGTACCGAGCGTCCATTATGTCCGATCGTCGTTGCTGGTTCGTTTGCAGTGTCTTCTTGTTTCTCATGGCATCTCCAGCCATGGCTCAGCCGACCGCCGAAACGTTCTTTGAACAACACGTTCGCCCTCTGTTGTCTTCTCGCTGCTGGGACTGTCACGCAGAAGACGTAGCAGAATCGGGGCTTCGCATGGATTCTCGTCAAGCGTTACTAGTGGGTGGTGAACGAGGTCCGGCGTTGAAGCCTGGAGACGCCCAGGGGAGTTTGCTGATCTTGGCGGTCGAACACGGTGAAGCCGACTTGCAAATGCCAGAAGGCGACAAACTGTCCTCGGAAGAAATTGGTATGCTCAAGAAGTGGATTGACGACGGCGCAATCTGGCCGAATTCACCCGATTATGTTGTAGCAACCTCAAAGGACACTGCGACCGGTTCGCTCTTTACGGACGAACAGAAAAGTTTTTGGGCCTTCCAGCCGCTCGCTCTACCACCGCTACCAACGGTCCAGAACGCACAATGGGCGCGGAACGAAATCGATTACTTTGTGTTGGCCCGCTTAGAGGCGAATCGACTTTCCCCGGCTGCGCCGGCAGATAAGCGAACGTTGGTTCGACGAGCATATTTTGACTTAATTGGTTTGCCTCCTTCACCGCAGCAAATTGCGGAATTCCTGAACGATAACTCTCCGGATGCCTGGGAAACGCTGATTGACAACTTATTGTCATCGCCAGCGTACGGCGAACGCTGGGGGCGGCACTGGCTGGATGTGGCGCGCTATGCCGACAGCAACGGCTTGGACGAAAACATTGCGTTTGAATTCATCTACAAGTATCGCGATTGGGTAATTCGCGCGTTCAACGCCGACATGCCCTTCAACCAGTTTGTCGTCGAGCAATTAGCTGGCGATCTGATTCCGCAATCCGAAGGCGAGGCGATTGAAGCGTATGTGGATCGAGTGATCGCGACGGGATTCTTGTCAGTGGGACCGAAAATGGTCGCCGACGATGATCCAATAAAGAAGGCTTTGGACGTGGTGGACGAACAGCTGAACACCACATCGCAGGCGTTCATGGGCCTCACCATCGGGTGTGCTCGTTGCCATGACCACAAATTCGATCCTATCCCGCAATGGGACTACTATGCTATGGCCGGCATTTTTCGTTCGACCAAGACACTCGAGCATCTAGGTGTTGTCGCCCCGATTGCGGAACATTCGTTTCAGCTGACCGGGTATCAATCCCAACTTGCCGAATGGGAAGCGCAGCGTCATCTCGTTCAGTCGGAGCTAGATGAGTTTTTGTCCGAAATGAATGTACCAGAAGACGAAAAGAAGCAATCCGAATTCCTTCAGCACTTGGCCGGCGCTGCGCAAGAGCGGTACCAAGCCATCAAAAGTCGTTTAGAGGAAGTGGACGCACAGAAGCCGCCGGAATTTATTGTTATGGCGGTCAAGGAACAGGAACCAGTCGACCTGCCGGTGATGCTGCGAGGCAATTATTTGACGCCCGGCGAACCAACTCGACGCCAGTTTCTGCGCATCTTTACCGGGGAACAGCCTACTCCGTTGGAAACGGACCAAAGTGGTCGCCTTCAGTTGGCTCGGTGGATTGCGGACGATACTCATCCGTTGACGCCACGCGTCATTGTAAACCGCATCTGGCGTTGGCGATTCGGCCGAGGCATTGTCGGCACGCCAGACAATTTTGGACTACTCGGCGAACGACCGACTCATCCTCAGCTGTTAAATTGGCTGGCACATGCCTTCGTCCATCAAGACGCCTGGTCGATGAAGGCCATGCACAAGCGAATGATGATGTCTGCCACTTATCAAATGCAATCCGCTGCGAATTCACAGGCCATGGAAGTCGATCCAGAAAATCGGCTTTGGTGGCGGTTTCCTCAGCGTCGAATGGAAGCAGAAGTCATTCGTGACAACACCTTGGCAGTCAGCGGCCAGTTAGATCGCACCATGTATGGTTCGCTGATGACACAGAAAGACAAGCAGTACATTACGGGAACCGCCAGCAGTGTCAGCCAGTACGATAATACTCGGCGCAGCGTCTATCAGCCCATCTACCGCAGCGCGGTGTACGACCTGCTGACCGCGTTTGATTTCCCGGATCCAGCGACGTTAAACGGAGATCGCAAGGAGTCGATTGTTGCGCCGCAGGCACTGCTGATGATGAACAGCAAACTGATTGATCAAGCTTCGCAGAAGTTGGCGCGTCGAATTTTGACCGAAGAAGCGTCTACTGCCGAACGCATCGATTTGCTTTATGAAATACTTTTCGCTCGAATTCCGCATGACTTCGAACAACAACAGGTGGAAGCGTTTTTGCCCGAATTTGCGTCGGCCGATTCAACCGATGCGAAAGTCGATCAACAGGTAGCAGCCTGGCAATCGGTTTGTCGAGCATTAATGTCAACGCACGAATTTATTTGTATTGACTGAACGTTTTTCCGGAATTCGGCGGAACGTCGACTTTGTAACGAATACGGAGCAACCATGAATCGACATTGGCATGCCCAAACCGCTTCCAGTCGACGCGAATGGCTACAGCAAAGTAGCGCCGGCTTTGGATCGTTGGCCTTGGCCGGGCTTTTGTCCGCAGACAGCCCGGCGACAACGGCGTCAGTGTCGGGCGAAGAAAGTCCGTTGTCCGTCAAATCGCCGCATTTTTCGGCTCAAGCCAAACGTGTCATCTTTATGTTCATGCATGGCGGGCCATCGCAAGTGGACACGTTTGACTATAAGCCAGAACTGCAAAAACGACACGGCCAAGAGTTTCCGTACGCAAAGCCTCGGATTGTCTCCAGCGAAACAGGAAAGCTGATGGCCAGTCCGTTTCGGTTTCGTCAGTTCGGCCAAGCGGGGATTCACGTCAGCGAAATCTTTCCGCATACCGGTCAATTGGTGGACGATCTGTGTATTGTTAATTCGATTCACGGCAGCAATTCGCGACACGGATCTGCGTTGCTGGAATTGCATACCGGCAGTGACACGTTTATTCGGCCCAGCATGGGTTCGTGGATTACGTATGGTTTGGGTTCGGAGAATCAAGACTTACCGGGCTTTCTGACCATTTGCCCCACGCTGGGCCACAGCGGTTCCAACGCGTGGTCCAGTGCGTTTTTGCCGGCGCATTATGCGGGAACTCCCATTGGTTTTTCCAGTATTAAAGCGGAAGAAGCCAAAATCGGTTACATTCGTCCGCCACACGATTCGCAACTCCGGCAGCGACGCGAACTGGATTTGATGCAAACGCTAAACCGTCATCGTTTGGAAGATTCGCCCGAAGATGATCGACTGGCCAGTCGCATTGAATCGTTTGAATTGGCCTTTCGCATGCAAACGTCCGTGCCGGCGCTGCAAGATATTTCGCAAGAAACGGATGCCACGCTATCCATGTACGGGATCGATCAAGACGTCACCAAGAATTTTGGGATCCAATGCTTGATGGCTCGACGCTTTGCGGAAGCCGGTGTCCGTTTCATCCAAGTCACACACAGTTACAAATGGGACGCCCACGGTGACTTGGCCAACAATCATCGTCGCAACGCGTTGGAAGTAGACAAACCGATGGCCGGGCTGCTGAGAGACTTGAAGCAACGAGGCTTATTGGATGACACGTTGGTGCTGTGGGGAGGCGAATTTGGGCGAACGGCTACTTCGCAAGGTGGCAATGGTCGCGATCACAATAATGTGGGCTACACCATGTTCCTGGCTGGCGGCGGCGTGAAACAAGGAATTCGTTTTGGCGCGACGGACGAATTTGGCTATTTCGCGGCCGAAGACAAAGTTCATTTGCACGATCTGCACGCCACCATGCTGCATCTGTTAGGCCTTGATCACGAACGTTTGACTTACCGCTTTGCCGGTCGCGACTTTCGCCTAACCGACGTCAAGGGAAACGTCATTCATGGAATGTTGGCGTAAACCGCCACGGTTGGAATGGCCATCGCCGTCCTTCCGAGAATTCGTGCGGATTGCTACCATATTGGCTTCATTAGAAACCACAAACGCTACAAGCCAATATTGGGAGACAAATTCATGAGCGGTCATTTTGGCCATATGGTCTACTTCACGTTGAAAGAACGCACTGCGGAAACTGTTTCACACTTGATTGCCGAATGCAAGAAATACCTTTCCGATCACCCAGGAACCGTCTACTTCAGCGCGGGCAGCCTGGCGGACACTCACCGAGGCGTGAATGACCGCGACTTTGACGTGGCGTTGAATTTGATCTTTGATTCGAAGGAATCGCACGACGCCTACCAAGTTGCACCTCGGCATGACGAATTCATCGCCGCAAATAAGGATGGCTGGGCCAAGGTGCGAGTGTTCGATTCGGAGATTGCCTAAGACAAAGGCCTGTCGCCTGTTTAGACGTGCCAGCCATCGCGGTATTCGCGCCGCAGAAACTGGTTCGCCGCGTCATGATTGGTGAACGACAAGTTTTCGGAATCCCAAAGCAATTTCTTCTGAGTCAGATCGTCGCGCAGCTGAGACCGCAGCGCGACGTTACCCAGTAGCACACCTTCCGTCAGTGGGCCTGCCCAATCAAAGTTCGATCCAGCCTTCGGGCCACCTTTGCAAGCCAAAATCCATTCTTCGTGATGTCCGGGCGAACGAGCCAACACTTCGGGCGGAGTACCATAGTCTTTCGCTCGTTCTTCCGGGAACAGGTGCCAACCATGATCCCAGTCGGTCAAGATCACGCCTTCGTCGCCAACCAGCATGACGCCATTCGCAGCCATCACATTGCCTTCCTTCAAAGCATCTGGGCGAGGCGGTCGTAAGCCGCCATCGTGCCAAGTGAGTGTCACTGGTGGCATTTCATTGCGAGCTGCAAACTGGTACGTCACCACAGAACCTAGCGGATACGTTTCCGTGTTCACTCGAGTCGAAACGGCTTCCACGCTGATCGGAGCTGTCAGCTTTAACGCTCGATAAACGGGATCGAAATAATGGCATCCGATATCGCCAAGCGCGCCGGTTCCAAAGTCCCACCAACCTCGCCAATTAAACGGAGCGTACGAAGGATGATATGGTCGCGCTGGTGCCGGGCCGATCCACAAGTCCCAGGCCATCGTATCGGGAACGGCCGGCGTATCCGTTGGACGAGCAACTCCTTGCGGCCAGTATTCGCCATGCAGGCCTCGCGAAGGTCGATCGGTCCAAATGTGCACTTCTCGAATCGGCCCAATCGCATTGTCCATGACAAACTCTTGAATGATCCGAGTATCCTTGCTGGCTTGGGCTTGGTTGCCCATTTGTGTTGCGACACCAGCTTCACGAGCTGCCTTGGTTAATTCGCGAGCCTCCCAGATGGAATGCGTCAGTGGTTTTTCACAGTAGACGTGCTTTCCCTGTCGAATTGCGGCCATGGATGCGGGAAAGTGATGATGGTCCGGAGTGGAAACTACAACTGCATCAATTTCTGAATCCATTTCGGATAACATCACTCGATAATCTCTAAATCGCTTGGCGTTTGGCAGCTTGTTAAATCCTTCGGCCGCTCGTTGCCAGTCTACATCACACAACGCCACAATGTTCTGCGATTCGACGCCTCGGATATTGCTACCCGCCCGTCCACCCGCTCCGATACAAGCGATGTCCAACTTATCATTGGCCGCATACGTTCGCGCCGAACCGGCCTGCAGAATCGTAAACGCAGCTGCCGACGTACTGGCAGCTTTCATAAAACTTCGACGATTGAAATTCGATGGCATGGTATTCGTCTCCAATAGATCAATGTGGGCTTGAAGATAAATTTCAGCTCGACAGTTTAGCAGAGTTGCCATCGGCATACAAAGTTGCGAAAAGCGGGTCCGAGACACTTGCTTTTCGAATGGAACGGTTGGTGGGGGGACGGTTGGTGGGTTGCACATCATGGAGCTGTTGGCACAGAGGGCCAACGTTGGATCAACTTGGCGAAGACGGAGCGGAAATCCGCAAGCTGCTCGCCGACCTTGATTGACGGGCAGACGCGAACTCCTTTTAGGTCTCAACAATGAAGGAAGTTTGGTGGGGCCAATCAATTAATTCACTTCGATCGGTTCGCGGCGGTACGCCAGGATGTCGACGCGTCGGTTGGTCCCGGAGCGCACGCTGCGTTTGTGCTTGATTTCGATAGGCCAACCCGTGTTACGATCGATACGGAATTCGCCCTCGTCGGTGACCGCAAAATTGCCAATTTGCTGTTCTACGTCTTTGATCGGTTTGTTGAGGCGCGTTGCCATGTCGGTGACGATCTTCTTGATGATCTTGAGAGTTGCTTCGGGCTCGCACGCTTGCGACCACGAGATCACGGCCTGCTGTTCGTCGAGTGACTTGAGTCTGAGTTGGCCTTTGCACGGGAACGGCTCGCCACCGAAAGGATTGGGCAGCACATCTTCATATTCGTAGGTTTCCGCACTGTAGTTGCCGCCCACGGCGAAGAAGAACATTTGCGCATCGCGTGTGGCGAGCGCTGTGACCTTCTCCTTGGTGTCAAACATGGTCATGATTTGCCCCGTGACGGCTGCTGCTTCGGCGTCATTCTCGCCACGCAAATCGCTCATGGTTTTCATCACCTTCCGAATCTTGCCTTGAAGTTCTTGCCAGTTTTCAACGCCCACGATTGCGGGTGGATGGGCCAGTTGCAGGCGGAACTGAAACCCGCGAAACAACTCGCCCAACTGTTCGACTTCTGGGTTCGCGACGTCTTTCAGCCCCTTCGGCAACTCGACCTTGCCATATGTCCAGCCGAGCAAGTAGCCGTCCTCGCGCGACTCGAGCACTTCGATTTCCAGCGGCGTCGAGCTGGGATCTGGGCTGAATTGACGCCCCGTCTGTTCGCGCGTCTTTAGCACCTTGTAGTTGACTTTGTCGCCAACCTTCCACACAACGGGCAGTTGCACTTCGGCGGTCGGCGCCGCAGGGGATTCTTCGGCTATCGAGAACGAAGGGGTCGCCAGTAGCAAAGAGATAACGACCGCCACGCCGGGCATGCGCGACGACAACATGAAGGCGGGAATTCTCATCGAGTGGGTCCTGATCATGCGGAAAGGCCAAGTTAGATTCTTGGCGAAGATGTCACGTCTCGATTGTATCATCGAAGGATACCGCACGACAAGCGTTTGTCCGCCCATTTGTCGTCGTCTTCACGGCACTAAGAGATTGATCTGACGTCCAACTGAGTTGAGTCTTGAGCTGGAGATTGCACAGACCAGGCGGAGCGACTTGTTACCTATCGCGACGCAAACGACGAAGCTCCGGAGGAGAAGCTCAATGCGGGGCTGCATGCGCTTCTCACAGACGACCAAACCAACGGGGAGCAGCGCGTAGTCGGCCAACGATACCAATGGGTAGACTCGTAGCCGTGTGGTCGAGCACCGAATGATTCGCTGATCAAACCATGCGGCTATGCAACCAGGCTCGGGAAAACTGCCAATCGCGTTGAGCCGTGGCGGTGGAAATGCCCAGCGCCGTGGCGACTTCTTCGTTGGTTAAGCCTGCGAAGAATCGCAACTTGACGACGTTAGCCTTTCTGCCGTCATATTCGTGAAGTGCATCGAGTGCTTCGTCCAGTTTGACGAGACGTTCGTCCGATTGGTCGAAGGCCATGTCTGCTGTCAGTTCTATGCGTTGTCGATTGCCTTCTCGTTTTTGTGCCATGCGTTTGCGAGCTCGATCAATCAGGATGCGACGCATCGCTTCCGCCGCAGCGCCAAAAAAATGGCTGGCGCTGCTCCAATCTAATTCGTGATTGCCGGTGAGTCGGATGTACGCCTCATGCACCAAATCCGTGGCTTGTAACGAGTGACCATCGCGTTCCTGGGCCAAACGATGACGAGCAAGCCTTCGCAAGTCATCGTAAATGATGGGCAGCAGTTTATCTGCCGCAGTAGCATCGCCCGCTTGGGCTGCTTGCAGTAGCTCTGTGAGATCACTCATCGCACTGTTCCAATCATGGGCTACTGGCGAACATTTCGATCTGCGATTTCCATGGTCTCGCCATCGCTCAATTCCATTTTGATTTTCGCCGTGTAGCTCGTTTCACTAGTGCGTTCGACCAAGATGGTCCCGATGCTGGTTCGACCGTCGGCTAGCCGGCCAATGATTGAGCCGGTACCTTTGGTTTCGTCCTGCAGGTCGAATTCG